>JBILQA010000392.1:0-2716 GCA_044373535.1 Akkermansiaceae bacterium
CGTCCGGGGCGGACCGGCTCACCGACGGCTATGCGGAGACGACGATTGTGACGACGGGAGTGGCGGCAAGCTATGAGCTGGCGCCGCGGACCTCGGTGTTTGGGCGGCTGAGCTACGGGATGTCCGACTACGCCACCGACCAGCAGGGCAGCGAGCGCTACACACTCCAACTGGGCGCCAACTGGGCCGCCACCGAGTTGCTCACGCTCGGCCCCGCGCTGCGCTACAGCCGGGTCGTCTCGGAGGGGACCGGCACGCGCGCGGCCATCGGCGCGCTCATCCACCTGGCGTACGTCGCCACCGAACGCATCGACCTGAGCAGCTCGTTTGGCTTCGAATCCGTGGAAAACTCCCGCAGCTCGGGCAACAGCCAGGTGAAGGCCACCGGCGACCTGCGCCTGAGCTACCAGATCGACGAACGCTGGTCGTCACGCGCCTCGATCCGTTACGCCAACGTCCCCTCGCCGCAGTCGCGCAACTACCTCGTCAACGACCTGAGCTTCCAAGCCGCGCTGACCCGCACGCTGCTCGTCGGGTCACTCAGCGCCGGAGCGTCCTACGGGATCGAGGAGTACCAGGAGGTCGGGCCTGTTAGCAACGACCTGCGCAGCGAGGACTTCATGAGCGCCTTCCTCACCTATCAGCGCCCGGTGTTCAACGACCGCGCGGGGTTCTTCGCCTCACTCAACTACTCGCGCTCCGAGGGCAACCGCGAGTGGAGCCGCTGGCTGGTGAGCACCGGGATGAGCATCCAGTTCTAGCGCGGGGGTGATTGTTGTTATCTGTTAATTGTTATTTCCGCGGCGGCGGAAAATTTTTTTCCCGCGTGCCCGGCGTGCCCGGCGCGCCCGGCGCGGCGGCCGTCGCGCGTAAGCGCCTCCGATTGAGCCCACTGGTCCGCACGGCTGTTAGTGGGGCCGTCCAAGTTGTTAGCACATCCTCACAATGGCGGCGAAAATCGCGTTTGTTCGGGGCTGAATCGTGGGCTAGATCGAAGTTATCCTGAGGGAGAATCGGGATGTCCAAGGGCAAGCCTGGAAGGTGATTCCGGCGGGCCGTGGATGGCAGGGAAGGCAGGTGAAACGGGTGGCGGTCCAACCACGGGCGGCAGCGTGACTGGATGTGGTGCTGGCGGGCGCGGCCTGCGGATTTTCATGTGCAGTTAGTTCCCCGCGCCGCGTGGATGGAACGCCGCGGGTGGCGGGGATGTTGGGGACGGGTGGAACAAATTTCTATTTTGATGAGAGGTGCGCATATCATCGGGAGGCATGGAGGCGGTGCGGGCGTGCCGTGGGAGTTGCGCGACGGTGTGGGGTTGCCGCGGTGGAAGCGGGTGATGGATTTGTGTTTGCTGGTGGTGGTGGCGCCGGCGGTGGTGGCCGCGGGGGTGTTGGTCGGTTGTTGGATTGCGGTGGTGTCGCGCGGCGGGGTGTTGTTTTGCCAGCGGCGTCTTGGGCGCGGCGGGGTGCCGTTTAAGCTCTACAAGTTTCGCAGCATGCGTGCGGGGGCGGCGACGGGCTGCCACGAGGAGTACGTGCGCGATCTGGTGCGCAACAACCGGCCGCTGCGCAAGCTCGATGCGCTGGGCGATCCGCGGGTCATTCCCGGCGGGCGGCTGCTGCGCTCGCTGGGGCTCGACGAGTTGCCCCAGGTGCTCAATGTGCTGCGCGGTGAGATGAGCTTCATCGGCCCGCGGCCATGCCTGCCGTGCGAGGCGGCGTTCTACGACCTGTGCCGGTGCCGGCGCTTTGACGTGCTGCCGGGCATCACCGGTCTCTGGCAGGTTGAGCGCAACGAGCGGACAACCTTCTGTGAGATGCTCGAGATGGATGAGCGATACGTCCGTGAGCTCTCCCTCAGCGGGGACTTGGGGATTCTGGTGCGCACGCCACTGGCATTGTTGGGTCAGGTGTTGGCGGGCCGCGGGCAGGCCGATGGGCTCGACAACAGTTTCTAGAGAGGCGCGATGAATCGAGTTCTTGCCATTGGTGTTGTGGGTCTTGGGTATTGGGGCCCCAACCTCGCGCGCAACTTCAGCCTGTCGCCCAGCGCGCGCCTCGCGGCCGTGTGCGACCTTGACCTCGGTAGGCTCGAGAAGGTCCGCTCAGTCTATCCGGAGGCGGCGCGGTTCAGCGAATTTTCGGAGATGCTCAATGGTGTTAGCCTCGACGCGGTGGTGATCGCCACGCCGGTTAGGCAGCACTACCAGCTTGCGCGCGCGGCGCTGTTAGCGGGCAAGCACGTGCTGGTCGAGAAGCCGCTGGCGTCGAGCGCGAGGGAGTGCGAGGAGCTCATAGCGCTGGCGGCGGGGCAGGGGTTGACGCTGATGGTGGGGCACACGTTTTTGTACTCCGCGCCGATTGAGCTCATCGCAAACCTGTTGGCCTCGGGCGACCTGGGGGAGATCCGCTACATCAACAGCCAGCGGCTCAACCTGGGGTTGTTCCAGAAGGACATCAACGTGGTGTGGGATCTAGCACCGCACGACCTGTCGATTCTGCTGCATCTTCTTGGCTGCCTGCCTGCGACGCTCAACTGTCAGGGGCATGCGAATTTGACGCCGGGGATCGAGGATGTGGCGAACATGTCGTTGGAGTTTGCCGGCGGCCAGTTTGCGACGATCCAGAACAGTTGGCTTGAGCCGCGGAAGGTGCGCCAGATGACCATCGTGGGGAGTCGCAAGATGGTGGTGTATGATGACATAGCGCCTATTGAG
>JBILQA010000077.1:0-9208 GCA_044373535.1 Akkermansiaceae bacterium
CCCGGCGCCCGGTGCGCCGGGGCATCACGATCAGATGAGAAGTCATTGCGAAATGATACTAATCCAATGAAGTTCGGCAGAGTCCATGTGGCGATCCTCTCGCTCATCGCCTTGATCCTTGGCGTCTGGGTGGCTATACCGCGGCCTGAACCGCGGGAGGAGGCTGCCAAGCTGGCTGCCAAACCACGCCGGCCGGATGCCGCGACGATGGTCGGCGGGGCATCCCGCGCGCCGATTGCTGCGCTGGCACCGCCCCGCACTGGCGAGGGTCTCTCCGCGCGGCCGGGAAAGGCACCAGCGAGGGAAGTGCTTGAAGTTCTCAGCGATGCGGCGACCAGCTATGATCCTGCCGAGCTTCCGGTCATCGAGCCGTATTTACGGGATGCGGATGCGGAGATTCGCCAAGCGGCGCTGGACTCGATGATCATCCTCGGTGACGCGGCCGGCGCGCCGATGTTGCGCGCGGCGGCCGCCACAGCAACGCCCGCGGAGGCGGAAAAGCTCCTCAAGGCTGCCGCATTCCTTGAACTGCCGCCCCGGAGGAGAAAATAGCGCGGCCTCGCGTCTCAGATCCACCGCCATGGGTGCTCACTATGATGGGCGCGATCAGCCCCGGAAGATGCAAATCCGCAGGCTGCAGGAGGCTGGTCAGTTAGACGCACCGCGGTCAGCGGACAAAGAAAAGACCGCCGCGGCGAGGTGCCGGGCGGTCTTCGAGAGGGAATAGCCCGCTTATTTGCGGTCGGCGGCCTTGACAAGGAGGGCGCGCTTGCCGACGCGGCTACGAAGGTAGTGAAGACGGGCACGGCGGACCTTGCCCTTGTTGGTCACTTCGATCTTGGAGATGCGTGGGGTGTGGATCGGGAATACCCGCTCGACGCCTTCGCCGTAGGAAATCTTGCGCACCGTGAACGCTTCGTTGATCCCACAGCCGCGGCGGGCGATGACGATACCGGCGAAAATCTGGATCCGCTCCTTGCCGCCTTCAACCACGCGGGTGTGAACCTTGACCGTGTCACCCACGGCGAAATCTGCAACTTCGTCCTTGAGCTGCTCTTGTTCGATTTTCTTGATGATGTCCATCGTGGTCGTTTTCGTTAAATGCTGTGAGAAAAGTCGGAAGGGGAGGCGACCGGCGGCCGCGCGAGGGGGCGCAGAACTACCGGAAGTTGTTTGGGTTTGCAAACGTTAATTTGGCGTCTCGGGGGGCAAATCAGGGGTTTTTGTAGACGCTGGCCGGGTCAAAGGCAAGCGAGCGGCTGAGAAACCCGAGCGATGGGGCGCCATCCGGGGCGGTGAGGATTTTCCGGTAGAAGCAGGAATTCCGGCCGGTGTGGCAGGATCCCGCGCCGATTTGGTCGACGATGAGGATGAGGGCGTCTTGGTCGCAGTCGGTGCGGATTTCGACGATTTTCTGGACGTGTCCGGAGGTTTTCCCCTTGTGCCAGAGTTCGGAGCGGCTGCGTGACCAGTAGACGGCTTCGCCGAGCTGGAGGGTGAGGCGCAGCGACTCGGCGTTCATGTAGGCAAGCATCAACGGCTCGCGGGTGGTCGCATCGATGGCGATGGCGGGCACCAAGCCGGCGGAATCAAACTTGGGGGCAAAAACCTCGCCTTCCTCAAGGGACTTTTTATCCCCGAGGGTGGCGAAACGGATCGGATCGCTCATGGGCGCGCAAGGTGGCGGGAGGCGCTCTGGGTGTCGAGCGCGGAAAATGGGTTTCCACCCCGACGATGAGAGGGTTTCCGTCGCAACGGGCCGAAAGGCTCGCTTTGGGGCTTTGGCATGAGAATCTCTCTCCCTGGTCCCTGATCGCTGATTTTTCGGGGTTGCGGCGGCGGGGTGATTGGGCAGGATGCGGGGCCATGGCCTACACGGCGGATCACGCGTATGAATTGATTGAAAGTGCTCACCAGCGGGGCCGCTTGGCGCATGCCTTTTTGATTAGCGGGCCTGCGGGCAGTGGGAAGCGTGCGCTTGCCGCGCGGATCATCCACCTACTCAATGGGGCGGGCGAAGGCGCTGGGACCGATTTATTCGGCGATCCGATCGTGGTGGCCACCCCGGCGTTGGAGGACCTGGTTGGTGAGTGGGTGCGCTTGGTCGAGCCGCAGTCGAAGTCGCGGCGGATCCGGATCGACGAGATCCGTGAGCTTGAGCGGCCGCTGTATAGCGCGGCGCCGGCGGGGAAGTGGAAAGTGGCCGTCATCGCGGAAGCGGACCGGATGATGGAGCAGGCGGCCAATGCGTTCCTGAAGACGCTTGAGGAACCGCCGGGGCAGTGTTTGTTGCTGCTGCTCACCGACAACCCGCGGCGCTTGCTGCCAACGATCCTGTCCCGCTGCGTGAACCTTCCGCTCCTCGGGGGGGGGCGCCAAGCGGATGCCGCGCAGGAGGCAATGGCCGAGAAGATCAGCGCCGTGGCCCAGAAGGGCTTTGGCAAGGTGATCGGCGCCATGGTCTTGAAGGCCGCCTTCACCGATACCCTTGCCGCGCGCAAGGAGCAGATCACCAAGGCTGGCGAGCAGGCGCTCAAGGAGGAGTCCGCCCTTTACAAGCAGACCACCGATGGCGAGTGGCTTAAGGGCCGCGAGGACCACTACAAGGCGCTCAACGAATCCGAGTATCTCGAAGAGCGCAACCGGCTGCTTGAGGTGCTCTCGCTTTGGCTTGCCGACGTCGTCCGACAAAAAGTCGGCGGCGGCGGGCTGGATTTCCCCGAACACGCCGCGGTGACCGCGGAAATCGCTGGTCACTTTGACCTCGAGGCACTCCTGCAGCGCCTCGATGCCATCCACGATATGACCCGCACCCTGGAAACCAATGCCATGGAGGCGCTCGCCCTGGAAGTCGGCTTCCTCAAGGCCTTTGGCTAGCAGGCCGTGGAAATCTGGTTGGCAAGGGGGGGCGTGGCGCTGTTAGGCTCCGCGCATGGGAAAATTTGACAATCGAGTGGCGGTGGTCACCGGGGGAGGTCGTGGGATTGGAGCGGCGATCGCGAAAGCGTTTGCGGCGGAGGGTGCGCGGGTAGCGGTGGTGAGCCGGAGCCTACCAAGCTGCGCGGCGGTGGCCGAACAGATCAACGCGCAGCGCCCCGGAACGGCGACCGCATACGCGGTGGATGTGGCTGATCATGAGGCGGTGCAGGCGCTCGGGAAGCAGATCGTGGAGGATTTCGGCGGAGTCAACATTTTGGTCAATAACGCCGGGGTGACCCGCGACGGCTTGTTGATGCGGATGAAGGACGAGGACTGGGACACGGTTTTGGACACCAACCTGAAGGGCGCGTTCAACACGGTGAAGGCTTTCCAGCGGACGCTGATGCGCGCGGAAGATCCGCGGATCATCCAGATTGCCTCGGTCATCGGCCTGATCGGCAACGCCGGACAGGCAAACTACTCGGCCAGCAAGGCCGGCTTGATTGGCTTCACCAAGGCGGTCGCGCGGGAGCTTTCCGGACGCAAGGTGACCTGCAACGCCATTGCGCCCGGGTTCATCACCACGGACATGACCGACGAACTACCCGAGAAGGTGCGTGAGGATGTTCTGGGAAAAATCCCGCTTGGAGACTTTGGCGGCGTGGACGACATCGCCGCGGCGGTGCTGTTCTTGGCCAGCCCGGATGCGCGCTATATCACCGGCCAAGTTTTGGCGGTTGACGGCGGGATGACGATGTAAGTTGCCCGCCGAATGGAACTTTTCATCATCCGTCACGCCCGTGCGGCCGAGCGCAGCCGGGGCGGCGATGCCGACCGTCCATTGGTCGAAAAAGGCCACCGCCAGGCGGCCGCCGTCGGAAGCTTCCTGCGCGAGGCAAAGATGCTGCCTGAGCTGGTTCTCACCAGTCCGTTGCGGCGTGCGCGGGAGACCGCGGATGGGATTTGCCGCGCCGCCGGGTTGCCGGGTCCGGTGATTCAGGCTTGGCTGGGAAGCGGGCTTTTTCCGGAGGAAGCGATGAAGGAGCTTGTGGCCTTCAGGGATTTCCAGCGCATTGCGGTGGTCGGCCATGAGCCGGACTTGTCAGCTTGGGTCGAGTGGTTGCTCTCGGTGGAAACCGGCCGCATGGAAATGAAGAAGGCCTCGCTGGTTGGTCTCAGGGTCAATCCGCCAACGCGTGCCGCGGAGATGATGTTTCTCATTCCTGTCAAGGTCTTGGGGAAGGGCGAATGACCTGAAGCGAAGCACCGTTTCGGCTCAGCGCTTGCCGAGGCCTTTCATCAGGTCGCCCATGTCGCCCATCTGCTGCATGAGGCCCTTCATTTTGCCCTTGGACTTCATCATCTTGCGCATCATGGCGAATTGTTTGAGGAGCTGGTTGACCTCGATAATCGAGGTGCCCGAGCCGAGGGCGATGCGGCGGCGGCGTGTGCCTTTGATGATCTCCGGGCGGGAGCGCTCGCGCGGAGTCATGGAGAGAACAATCGCCTCGGTGCGGCGCATCTTTTTGTCGTTCATCGCGCCCGATGGGATCTGCTTTTTGATTTTGCTGAAGCCAGGGATCATGCCCATGAGTCCTTCGAGCGGACCAAGGCTGCGGATCATCTTCATTTGGGCAAGGAAGTCGTTGAAATCGAATTTCCCCTCCTGCATCCGCTGGGCTGCCTTCATGGCGCTGGCCTCGTCGATCTTGCCGGCGACCTGTTCGACCATGCCGACGATGTCGCCCATGCCGAGGATCCGCTCGGCCATGCGGTGCGGGTGGAACTCGCTGAGGTTGTCGAGTTTTTCCCCTTCGCCGACGTACTTGATTGGCTTGCCGGTCACGGCGCGCAGCGAGAGGGCGGCGCCGCCGCGGGCATCGCTGTCAAGCTTGGTCAGGATGATGCCGGTGATGCCAACCGCTTGATCGAAATGCTGGGCGACGGAAACCGCCTGCTGGCCGGTGGCTGCGTCGGCGACGAGCAGGGTTTCCTTCGGCTTGAGAAACGCGTGGAGTTGCTTGAGCTCCTCAACGAGGCGGGTGTCAATTTCCTGACGGCCTGCGGTATCGAAGATCAGGACCGTACCGTTCTGGTTTTCAGCCCACTTCAGGGCGTCCTTGGCCACTTGGATGACGTCGGTTTCGCCGGCTGTGGGCGTGTAGACGGGCACGTCGGCTTGCTCACCAAGCTTGGCAAGTTGTTCAATGGCAGCGGGGCGATAAAGGTCGCAGGCAACCAAGAGCGGGCGGCGGCCCTCTTTTTTGAGGCGCACGGCGAGCTTGGCCGCGGTGGTCGTCTTGCCCGCCCCGTTGAGGCCGCACAGGAGGATGCGCGCGGGCGGGTTCAGGTCGAGGGGCGACTGGTCACCGCCAAGCAGCGCGGTGAGCTCATCGCTGAAAATTTTGACGATCTGCTCGCCGGGTTTGATCGACTTGAGGACCTCGACGCCCATTGAGCGCTCCTTAACCCGCGCAATGAAATCCTTGGCGACGCCGAATTCGACGTCCGCCTCAAGCAGGGCGAGGCGGATCTCGCGCAGGGCCTCGGTGATGTTTTTTTCCGAGATTTTCCCGACGCCGCGCAGGTTGCGGAATGACTTATCGAGGCTGTCAGCAAGGTTGGAGAACATGATGGGCAGAAAGTTGAATCAAATTGAAGAGCGTCACTGGGGGAGTGACTCGATGGCCTCGGCACCGGGAAGGGCCTCGGCGGCATCCGCACCGGGAAGGTAGGCAGAATCCCGATCAATCTGGAATGACCAGCGCACGGGAGTCTCCGTCTTGGTCGAGCCAATGAGCCGGTAGGTGACGACGCATTGGGTGAAACGGTCGCGCAGGCGGCGATTGACGGGCCACGAGATCGTCCCGCTTGCCGGGTCGAAGGTCGCCGGGACTTGGCCGAAGCCGGCGATGGCCAACTTCACGGTCGCCGGGTCAAGGTTCTGGACACTGGAGAGGTCGGCACTGACGACGGGCAGGCGCGTGTTGATGACCGCACCAGCCTCTGGAACCACCGGGAAGGGAGTGGCTTGGGTGAGCCCTCCAAGGGTGCCGGCGGCGCTTTGCGAGGCGGGCGTGTCGCGGAACGACAGGGCAAGCTCAAAGATGCGGTCGTGGTTTCCCAAGATGATGTAACGGGGAATGAGCGAGTTGGGTGTGGTGCGCCGGACCTTGGCCGGCTGCACGGTGAAGAGGAACTGGTAGCCAAGCTGATCGGCAAGGGTGATCATCTCATCGGTGTAGTAACCGCCAGGGTAGGCAAAGGTGTTGGCCTTGATGCTGAAGTGCTCCTCGAGGAAGCGCTTGGACTCGCCAAGTTCGTTGCCGAGGAAGCGTGAGAAGGCATCCGGGCCGTCGTTGCGGAACTTGCGGATGGTTGCGGGGTAGGGGTGGCTTGCGGAGTGGCTGCCGATGCTGGCGCCGTTTTGCATCATCTCGCGGACCATCTCGGTGGTCAGCGCCTTGCCGCCGCCGTCCACGTAGTTCTTGTAGAGAAACAGGGTGAAGGGAAAGCCGAACTCCTTGAGAACCGGGTAGGCTTCCGTGTAGACGGATTTCCAGCCGTCATCCAAAGTCAGGACGATGGCCTTGGGTGGGAGGTTTTTCTCCCCGCGCTTCCATGCTTCGAAGTCCGCCATGGGGATCACAGGGATGGCCAAGTCTTTGATGGCCTGCATCTGCTTGCGGAAGCGAGCGGTGTTGATGAGCATCGCGGTTTCCGCCGCGGTGCTGGAAAACTCATGGTAGCCGAGAACCGCAATCTGAACCCCGTCATCGGTGAGCGGCGGAGTGACGGGCGCCGGATCACCTGGCACCACCGCTTGAGCGCCCGGCGGTTCAGCCGCACCAGATGGCACAGCGGCCGCTGCAGGGCTTGGCGCCGGCGGAGTGGCCGGCGCCGCTTGCCCGCCGAGCGGGGCAACACAAAGGCTAAGACTGATGAGGAGGCGGAGCATGACCGGTTTCAACGCCCGAAGGTAACGGCAGATCCGCCGTTTGAAAAGGCCTGCTTGCAGCATTCCCCGCGGCGCAAAGCAAAAACGGCCGACGGATCGCATCCGCCGGCCGATCTCAAAGCAATCGCGCGGCTGATTAGCCGAGCATTTTCTGCACCAGGTCCTCAAGCTTGATGATGTCCACGGCGAACTTGCGGATGCCATCGGAGGTTTTTTCGACGGCCATCGCATCCTCGTTGTGAAGGAAGCGGAAGTCCTTCTCCTCGAGGTGGATTTTCTTCAGGTCGAGGGTTGCGGCCTGTTCCGGTGAGAGTTTGCGGGTCAGCGGCTCAGTCGAGTCCTGCAGCTCCTTGAGGAGGTTCGGGCTGATGGTCAGCAGATCGCAGCCGGCCAACTCGGTGATCTGGCTTGTATTGCGGAACGACGCGCCCATCACTTCCGTGGCGTAGCCAAACTTCTTGAAGTAGTTGTATATCGTGTTGACCGACTGGACGCCAGGATCCTCGGCGCCTTGATAGGCGATGCCGGTCTGGGCCTTGTGGTAGTCATAGATGCGGCCAACGAACGGGGAAATGAGCTGAACACCGGCTTCCGCGCAGGCAACCGCCTGGGCAAACGAGAACAGCAGAGTGAGGTTGCAATGGATGCCATCCTTCTCGAGCTCCTCGGCGGCGCGGATTCCCTCCCAGGTGGATGCGAGCTTGATGAGCACGCGGTCGCGCGAAATGCCTTCCTTTTCGTAGGCGGCGATGAGCTCGCGGGCCTTTGAGGTCGACCCCTTGCGGTCAAACGACAGGCGTGCGTCGACCTCCGTCGAGACCCGACCCGGGACGATCTTGAGAATCTCCAAGCCAAAAAGGATCAGGATGCGGTCCAGAACGCTCTCAGTGAGTGCGGCGCCGGCCAGTGGCGAGTTGGCGTGCTCCTTGACGGCCTTCTCGACAAGGTGGCGGTACTCTTCCTTGGCGGCGGCCTGCAGGATCAGGGAAGGGTTGGTCGTCGCGTCCTGCGGCTGGTAGGCCTTCATGGCCTCGAAATCGCCGGTGTCGGCAACGACGGTGGTAAACTTCTTGAGTTGGTCGAGTTGGTTGGCGCTCATGTCGGGCATACGCCTAGGGGACAAGCGCTTGGGTGGCGAGGCCAAAAAAACCCCGGCAGCGCCGAAACGCCCCGGGTGCCTGATCGGATGCGCCGGATCAATGCCCGCCGCCGGTTCCCGGAAGGAAGCGGTAATAGACCTCAAGCATGAGCAGGCAGAGAGTTGTGCGGTAGTGCTCGTTCCATCCACCCGCCCCGTTGAGGCCGTGATGGGCACCGTTGGTGGCTGGCCAAGTGCCGTTGGATGCCTGATTCTTGAGGATCGAGTCGCGGAAGGTCTTGTTGTAGTCGAGCCAGTCGTCGCCGCCTGAGTTGATCATCGCTTGGCACTCATAGTAGGCCGCGTAGAGGTCGCTGTGGAGACCCGTCTCGGTGTTGCCCCATTGGATGCCGGGGGTACTTTTGATGTAGGCGATGCCTTTGCGCACTTCGCGGGCATTCCCCTTGTCCCACATTTGATGGGAGAGGACACCCACGCCGGTGAGGGCAAAGTGGCTGCCGATGTTCGGCTTCTTTTGCGCGGTGTAACCAAAGCCGCCGTTGTCGGCCTGACAGGTGACCATGAAGGCGAGGGCCTTGTCGATGCAGCGGTCCATCTCGCGGAACTCGATGCCGGTGTGGTTGGCGGCCTTGAGTGCCTGGACTTGCCATCCGGAGATGGAGGTGTCCCCGCTGTTGCCGCCGCTGTGGATGTAGCCGTAGGTCCAGCCGCCGGACGGGTGCTGGCCGGCGATGATGATGTTGGTGGCCCTCTCGACGCTCTCCTTGAGGTTGGGGATGTTATTGACGCCGATCTTCGAGCAGAAGGTGTAGGCCTCGGCCAACGCATAGCTGGCCATCGCGTGCTCGTAGACGCCGCTTGGCGCCGTGAGGTTGCCGGTCAGGTAACCTTTGTTCTTGGCGCTGAAGTCGACGAGGTAGGTGATGGCCTTCAGGACACAATCGCCGAATTCCTCCGAGACGGGCGTTTCGCAGTGGCCAAGAAAGGCGAGCAGGGCCAGGCCGGTCATCGCCTCGCTGTTGGACCGCTGCCAGCTACCGTCGGGGTTTTGGGTCTGTTTGAGCCAGCGCAGGCCCTTGACGACGGCCTCCTCGCAGGCCTCGGTCCCGCCCTGGCTCTCGAGGCGTTTGAGGCGCTCCGCCCGGCTGCAGCGGGATTTCATGCCGGCAGGAATCGATGCGAAGCTTGTGCCTCCGGTATCGATGCCGCCCTCCGCCACACCGTCCCAGCCT
>JBILQA010000078.1:0-9177 GCA_044373535.1 Akkermansiaceae bacterium
CAATCTCGCCGATGCGCGCCTCGGCCACTGCGCGCGCCGCGCTCTCCCGCGCCAGGCGCAAGCGCGCGGCAACCACTTCGACCTCCGAGCTGGTTCCTTTTGGCAGTTTAACCAGGCGGGCATGCAGGTCAGCCGCCTCATCCTCCATCGCCTGGGCCGCGGC
Source organism: Akkermansiaceae bacterium (assembly GCA_044373535.1). GTDB lineage: Bacteria > Verrucomicrobiota > Verrucomicrobiia > Verrucomicrobiales > Akkermansiaceae > JBILQA01. The sequence continues at coordinate 164 of JBILQA010000078.1, forward strand.
CACCGCGGCCTTGGCTCCTACCAGCTGTTGGCGTGACGTCTCAATCCCGCCGCAGTGGGCGTCGCGCGCGGATGTTAGCACCCGCAGCTTGCCCTCGGCCACGGCCAGTTCGAGCCGCGCGTCGTCGTCGACCAAGGTGGCTAACACGGAGCCCTGCTCCACGGCGGCGCCTTCGAGCACCTCGACCTTGTCGATGACGCCGTCGATGAGCGCGCTGGCCTTGATCGGCAGCGGGTCGGGCTCGATCCATCCGCTGGCCTGAAACACCATGCCACCATCCGCCGCGGCACTGGCCACCGCCGTGCTCGCTTCGCCAGCGGTTGCCAGCACCACGGCAACCTCAACGTCCGCCGCCGGCAGCAAGCGGTCGCGAAACAAGGCCAGAAACAACAGCCCAAAGCCCAAAACGATCCCCCCCGGCACAAGCCATCCGGGAATCAGCCGCGGCGGCGGCTCAGCCGCTTCGCGCCGCGCTAACGAGTCGAGGGAAACATCCATGGCAAATAATATCAGGTTGGAAACAGGAGGCACTTGGAGGCAGCCCGGCCATTCGAGACGGCGCGCGGCGAGAAAGGCAGCCGGCCCTTAACAGTGGGCGGCTACCGGCGGGGCAGGACGCCCGGCTCAGATCCTCCAAACCTCTAACAATGCTCGCACGGCGCAGGCGGCCGGGGGTGCGTGCAATGCCTCTGCGCCGAGAGCAACGGCAGGGCCAGCGAGCAAGCGCAGGACCGGAGCGAAGGCGATAGGCGCGGCATCCCATGAGACGATGGTTGGAAGCGCCTCCTGCGGGGAGGGAGCCGTGGAGGCAGGAAGCTTGGCGACCTTGATGCAGCAGGGAGCCGCGGGTGCAGGCTTCGAGCAGTCATCACAGCAGGCATCCTCGGCGGCGGCCTGGGTGGGCGCCTCAAACGCGGACACCCTCAGGGTGAGATCCTCGGTGCATAGGCGCAACTGGCCAACTGCTGCCGGGACAAGCACCCCGCAACAGAGGACAAGTAGAATTGCTACCAAGCGCCGCATCTCTCCTCCAGACACCCTGATGGGAGGTCCGGGTCAAGGTTATATTCCCGCGACCGCTCAGGGTTTGGGCCACAGCGCATCGACGATCTGCTCTTGGGCCCTCTCCATGGCGGCCTGGGCTAGGGGCTCGGCATCATCGTGGCCCGCCAGGTGGAGCATGCCATGAACGATGTAGCGGAGAATCTCTCGCTCGAAGGATTCCCCAAAAGCCACCGCATGGCGCGCTGCGGTCTCCAAGCTGATGAGAATCTCCCCATGCTGGAAAGTGATGACATCCGTGGCTCCCGGGATGCGCATAAACTCCATGTGCACATGGGCGATCATTGGATCATCCATCAAGGTGATCTCAAGCTGATCCTCCGGCACCTCGGGCGGCAACAGGGCATACTCCGCAACCTGCTTCCACGCCTCATGCGCCCACTTTAGCAGTTGCTCGTGCAGGCCGTTGGAAACCGGAAAGACGCTCTGGCGATTATAGATCCCAATGCCGCCGGATTCAGGACCGGGACTTGGATCACTCATTGCTCCTCCTCTCGAGGCCGGCAAGTTCCAGAATCGCCCGCGTGGCGGCATGGTCAGCACTTAGCTCCATTGGCCGCGGCTTGTCCGGACGGATCTCCTTCCCCTCGCTGCGCTCTTGCGGCCTGGCGTCCTTCTCTCGTCCAGAGCTTGGTTTGGTCCCCGGCGTTGTGCGCTCGCTCTCGGCCTTGGGGTAATCGATCCGGCTATGCATCATGCTGCGCAGGGTGGCCGCAAAGCTCTCCTTGACCCGCGTTAACTCGCGCAGGGTGAGCCCACATTCGTCGAGCTGACCGTCGCAAATCCGCGCCTGGACAAGATCGTCGACCAAACCACGGATCTTCGCCGGCGTGGGCTTTTTCAACGAACGCGACGCACTTTCCACCGCATCGGCCAAGCTCACAATCGCACTCTCACGGCTGCGCGGACGCGGCCCCGGGTAGCGGAAGTTCTTTTCCTCAATCTGCGGCAGGTCCTCAGGATTTCCGAGCCCGCGGTCGACTTTCTGCTGTTCGGCTTTTTGCTGCTCCTGGGCCTTGCGGTAGAAATAATACACCAGCGAGTCACCGTGGTGCTCTTGGATGACGTCAATGATCCGTGGATTGAGCTTATGCTTAACGGCCAGGTCTACCCCTTCCTTGACGTGGGCAATGATGACCAAGGCACTCATCGTCGGTGTCAGGTTATCGTGCGGATTCTCGAGCATGTCGCCCTGGTTCTCGATGAAATAGCTCGGCTTCTTGAGCTTGCCAATATCATGGAAGTAGGCGCTGACGCGGCACATCACCGCGTTGGCCCCAATGACCTCCGCGGCGGCCTCGGCAAGCTGCGCGACGACTAGGCTGTGGTGGAAGGTCCCCGGCGCCTCGAGCTGCATCCGGCGCAGCAAACGGTGGTTGAGGTCGGTGAGCTCAAGCCAGCTGATATTGGTTGTCACGCTGAAGACCCCTTCGAGCACCGGCAAAAGTCCGGAAATGAGCAGCGCCATGAGCAAGCCGCTTCCCAAAGCTGCCGCCGCGCCCAAGCCCACCAGCTTGAGATGAAAAATCCATTCCGGACCCAGCACCCCGCCCAGCTCGATTTCCTGGAACAGCAGGGCAAGCAACAGCGCCACCCCACCCGCATACATCCCCGCGCGCAAAAGTTGCACCCGCCGACGCACCCGCTCAGCCGCCGCCACTACTACCAACCCGCAGACCAGGCTCACCGCCAAATAAATGAACGTCTCGCTGGGTGGCACCAGCAGCGTGCCCAACAAGCTCACGTAGACCGTGGAAAAAATCCCTTGGCTGCGCCCCAGCAGCACCGTGTGGATCATCGGGCCAAAGGCAAATGGCAGCAGCAGAAAACGGAACATCCCATTGACTCCATTGGCTCCCATCAGCGAGTCGACCGTGCCGATCAAAAACAGGTGCAATAAAATCCCCCCGAACAGCAGGGTGATCCGGCCGGCACGCACCGCCGTCTGGTCATAATTGATCCGGAACAACAGCACTGCGGAGAGCGCCAAGACCAACCCGACCATCCCCCCACGCCAACCATCACCGGCAAAGGCGGTTCCCGCGCTTGCCTGCAGGCTCATCCACCCGGCAGTCAGGACAAAGGCCAATAGCAACAGCACTCGCAACCAGAGGCTGCGCTCAAGCCTCGCCACCAACCCGGTCTCAGACCGGGTCCGGCGCTTTTTTCCCGACGACATTCCCTGTTGGGCCAGTCGCCAGCGTTTGAAAGCATCCCAGAATCCCACGCTTGCGTTGATTGGATTGACTCGGGCAGCGGTGCCTTGCGCCGCACCCGAGGGGTTTGGATAGTTGAACTTTCTGCGCAATGCAATCCCCGTCTCAAACACCCTGCGTCATTGTGACGCAGCTGCCCCTCCCTCACCCGCGCTGCCCCGATGACGCTCATAGGCTTCGATCACCCGGCCCACCACTGGATGGCGGACCACATCGGCGGCTGAAAAACGCACAAAGGAAATCCCCTCGACGCCCGGGAGCGAGCATTCCACCTCAGCCAAGCCCGAGCGGACGCCCGGCTTAAGGTCAACCTGCGAGCCATCGCCGGTGACAACGCAGCGCGACCCCCCGCCCAGACGGGTCAGAGCCATGAACATCTGCTCGCGCGTGGTGTTCTGCGCCTCATCGAGAATGAGAAATGCCCGACCCAAGGTGCGCCCGCGCATGAAGGCCAAGGGTGCGATCTCAATGCTGCCATCCTCCAGAAACCGCTGGCCCTCCTCAGGCTCAAGCATATCGTCAAGCGCGTCGTAAAGCGGGCGCAAGTACGGCGCGACCTTCTCGCGCAGGTCGCCGGGCAAAAACCCGAGCGCCTCGCCGGCCTCAACCGCCGGGCGGGTCAGCACCACCCGGTTGACCACCCGGCGCTTAAGCATCGAGAGAGCCATCGCCATGGCCAGGTAGGTCTTGCCGGTCCCGGCGGGCCCGAGGCCAAAAGTGATGTCGCTTTCCTCGATGGCCCGCAGGTAGACCATCTGTTGGGGCGTGCGCGGCACCACCGCACGCCGCCCCCTGGATCCGAGCAGGCGGCGCCCGGCCAAGTCGGAAACGCCCACCGCTCCGCTGCCTGCCGCAACGTCAATGGCCATGCGGAAGTCGCGCGAGGAGATCTCCGCGCCGCTGCGCCGAGCGAGCTCCAAGTCGGCCATGGCCGCCTTGGCCGCGCGGATTCCAGGCTCGTCGCCGCGCAGCTGCATCCAGCCATCCCGGGTAACCACATGCACCCCAAGCCGCTCCTCAAGATAAACCAGCTCGCGCGGATCATTGGCAAACAAACCGTGCAGAAACTGCGGCGTCTCATACTCGAGCTTGGCCACCGACACCTCATGCGCGTCCTTGATCATTGCCGGACTTTCGCCTCCCTTTCGGCTCCCTCCAGCCATTTTTTCGAATTTCTCGACCTACCCGGGAATTCCAGCTAGCCCTCAAGCACCCAGAAGACTGCAACCTCCCGCCATGAAATCCACCCGCCTCATCGCCCTGCTCCTCGCCTGCTGCCTCCTCGGCTCGTGCAACACACTCATCGGCATCGGCCGCGACCTGCGCCAGGCCGGTCGCGCCATGACCTATCCCGCCGCCGAATAGGCGCCGCCTCGACGCTGACGGTTTGCGCAATCCCGATTGGGGCTTATCCTTTGGGGTAAAACCTCCCAGTCCATGAAAAACCTCCTCATCGTTCTTCCCGCCGTCGCGTCTCTTCTGGCTTCCTGCAAACCGTCGGAAACCAAGGCCACCCGCGAGGAAAAATCCACCACCACCACAAGGGAGGTCATTGCACCCCCAGCACCGCGATTGCCGCCCCCTGCTCCCATCCCTCAGCCCACGCCGCAGCCCACGCCGCAGCCCACGCCGCAGCCCGAGCCGCAGCCGCAGCCAGCCCCTGTCCCGGCTCCGGATGCCACCGCTCCACGCCCGGAGTAGCCCGGCAGCGGGGTCGCGCCAGCTGGCTGTAAAAAGAGCCCGGCGACCTGAGGTCGACGGGCTCTGGAGTCATGAGGACAGCTGTTCAGGGGGCCGTGCCGCTGATGGTGTACTGCCCAAGCGAACCATAGGCGGTGTAGCCTGTGCCAAGCGGATCCCCGCGGCCAACTCCCGAGACGCGGATGAAATAGCTGCCTGCAGCCAAGTCAGCGGCAACGGTGGCATCAGTGAGCGTGTCCGGGTTTGAACTGGCAAGCACGTTGCCCGCACCATCAAGAATCTCAGCACGCACGTCGAGGTTTTGGCCGCTTGCACTCCCAAGCACCGTGAGGCTGACCGAGCCACCATTGGTGCTAAAGGCAAAAGTGTCCGCATCGCTGGTGGTCTCAATGATACCCGAGCCGGAAACCCGCGTGCCGCTCACGACCAAGGCTGGGGCGCCATCCGGAGTCGCAGGCTGCTCGTCGCTGCGGTAGGAGAACCCGTTGCGCGTGGTGATGATACCCAGATCGTCCTCTTTGTTGTTGGCGCTGAGGTATTCTCCGCGCGACCACTGGGTCAGCACTTGGTAGTAGCCGACCCCCATGATGGGTGCCCAGCCGACCTCGCCGCTGCCGTGCCCGGCGTAATACCCTTCCGACGGGGAGATGCGCCCATCATGCAGAAGCCCGACGGTGTGGCCAACTTCATGCGCGGAGGCCTCCGCAATGTAGCGCGCCGAATTCCCCAGCTGGTCTGAGAACACCCAGCACGGGGTATCGCCCGTCCAAGTGAACGAATCAATGTAGGCGACGCCGCCGTAGTTGCCATACCACTCGTTGTCGGGAGTGATGATGCAGCGGATGCGCTGGTTTGACGGAGCCGCCAGAAAAACCGCCTCATCGGTCGTCACGTTGACCTGGAAGGGCGCGTAGTCTTCCGCCACGCGGCGCCAGATCTCAGTCATTTGGCTCTGGCTAAAAGTGCCCGAAATCCCCCTGGCGTTGATGGTCTGCCCGCGCAACCATTGGGTGCCAGTGACAACCTGGCCGTCCATGTCGAGGTATACCACCGCCACTGCTCCCGGCAAGCTGTTGAGGACCGGCACGGTTGTTGGCTCCGGCTCATCGTTGACAAGGGTCCCCATGGCGCTGCCATCGGCGATGGCGGCGTTTACCGGATTGCTGAGCAGCAGGAAGAAGGTTTCATCCGGCTCAAGGGTCGAGTCGCCGAGGATCTCCACGGAGACGGTGCGCGTCGTGCTGCCTGGGGCAAATGTCACGGTGCCCGCCGCCGAAAGGTAATCACTGCCGGCCAAGGCGGTATTGTCCGCAGTCGCGAAGTTCGCGGTGATCGTTTTAAGTTTGTTAGCCTTGGACAGCCGCACGGTGAAAACCAAGCTTTTGCTGCCCGAGTTACCCTCCGTGATCGAGGCATCCGTGACTGTGAGGCCCGAGGTGGTTGACCCTGTCGGCTTGGCTTGGAGCACCTTTTTCCTCGACTTGGATCCAGCGCTATTATCGGCCGCCGCAAGCGTCGGCAACCCCAGCGCTTCAATCCCGTCTTGGTTCTGGGTCAGCATCGAGCAGAGCAAATCACTCAGGCCATGACGGGTTGCCATCAGGCCCGCGCCCGATGGCCGGAACTCGTAGGCGACCGGATAATTGTCAAAATACAGTTGGCCGAGGAAAAACCCGAATGCCTTGTTTTCCTGCAGCGTGAGAATCCCCTGCGGGTTGCCGTCGATTTGGATCTGGGTGATGACCGTACCGTCGTCCTGGGTCGACAAGCCGGTGACCTCGCCGCTGAGGGCGGCAAAGCGCTCGGAAAGGTTCAGCTTTACGCGGCTACCAACTGCTTGACCAGAGGCCGCCCGTAGTGCTTGCGCCTGCACCGGGATGGCTGCGTGGTGGTTCTTGCCGCCAACATCGGAGCGCTCCCACAGCAGTCCCTGGGCCTCCAGCGCACTCTCCTTGCTCGGATTGCCCAGCGCCAGCGCCTCGCCCGGCTGGACCCGGGGCCCAGCGGAGGCCGCCGAAACCGCCGAAGACTCATTGAATTTCAATGAGATGGCGAAAATTCCCGCCGTCGCGAGCACGCCGGCAGCACTGCCGGCCGCGATTTTGAACCCGAGGTTTTTTTTCATTAGCTGATCCGCTTGATTAAAGTAGATCTCTTGATATCCAACAGCCGCGCCAAATTCAATCAAATAGTCACTCCCTAGCGACGCGGAAAAGTCACAAGCAATCGCGGTTTGTTAGGCCATCAGGCTTCGAACCACCGGTCCGCTGGCTCAAAAGTAAAGACAGCGGGTATTGCGACAAACTTTATCCGGTCGGAGAGGGAACCGCAGAGCCTGATAGCGTCGCCCTTACATCTCGAGCAGCATCCTAGTGGGATTTTCGAGGAGGTCCTTGATGCGGATAAGGAAAGTTACGGCCTCCTTGCCATCGACGAGGCGGTGGTCATAGGAGAGGGCGAGGTACATCATGGGACGGATCTCGACCTTGCCGTTGATGGCGACCGGGCGCTGCTGGATGGTGTGCATCCCGAGGATGCCGCTTTGCGGCGGGTTGAGGATCGGAGTGCTGAGGAGCGAGCCATAGACGCCGCCGTTGGAAATGGTGAACACACCGCCTTGGAGGTCCTCGATCTGGATCTTTCCGTCGCGCGCCTTGGCGGCGTAGTCGAGGATGTCCTGTTCGACGGTGGCGAAGCCCTTCTGGTCGCAGTCGCGCAAGACCGGGACGATGAGGCCCTTTTCGGTGCCAATGGCCACGCCGATATCGTAGAAATGGTTCTCAACGATGTCCTGGCCGTCGATGCGCCCGTTGACCTGCGGCACATCCTTGAGGGCCTGGACGACAGCCTTCACAAAGAAGGACATGAAGCCGAGCTTCACGCCGTGCTTCTCCATGAAGCGGTCCTGGACCTGCTTGCGCAGCCCCATGATCTCGGTCATGTCGACCTCGTTGAACGTGGTGAGGATCGCGGCGGTCTGCTGGGCATTGACCAGGTGGGTCGCAATCTTGCGCCGCAACATGCTCATTTTCCGGCGGGTCGTGCGGCCATCGGAAACCGCGGCGGCCGGCGCGCTGCGCTCAGGGGCCGGCAGCACCGAAAGATCCGGCTTCATCCGCGGGGGAGCCGCGGCGGGCTGCGCTGGCGGGCTGGTCGGCACCGCGGCGGGCGTCGGGGCAGCCGCTTGGGGCGCTGGCGCGGCCGGTGCAGCTGGCTGAGCGGGAATCGGATGCGGCGGCTCAATGGCCACCGCGCTGCTTGGTGCGCCAGTGCTCAGGGTGGCAATGATGGTGCCGATCTGGACCTCGTTGCCTTCGGCGACGAGGATTTTGAGACGTCCCGAGGCTTCGGCCTCAAGCTCGGTGGAAACCTTGTCGGTTTCAAGCGTCACCAAGGCATCACCCTTGATGACGTTCTGGCCATCCTTGAAATGCCAGCGCGCGACGTTGGCCGAAGAGATCGACTCCCCCGCAGGCGGGACCCTGACGGAAACCTCTTGGGCGGCAGCTGGCTCGTCGGGCTGCGGGTGGTGTGCGTCGGGAGTCGCGCCTGGCTCGGCAACAGGGGCCGTGACCACAGGCTCGGCATTGCCCGCGTCGGCGGTGATTTCCGCGATGACCGTGCCGATGCCGACTTCCTCGCCGGCTTGAACCTTGATGTGCAGGATGCCGCCGATTTCAGCCTCCAACTCGTTGGAGACTTTGTCGGTTTCAAGGGTCACGAGGGGATCACCCTTTTCGACCCTGGCACCGTTTTCGCGGTGCCATTGGGCAACATTGGCCGAGGCGATCGACTCGCCGGCCGGCGGAACTTTTACTTCAAAGGCCATGGTTGGGGATAAATGGATGACGTGAAAAAAACTAGGCGTTGAAGGCCGTCTCGATGAGCATTTTCTGCTCACGCAGGTGGACGGCCTTGGAGCCTGCCGCCGGGCTGGAAGCACGATCCCGGCCAGCATAGCGGACCCGCGTGTTGACCACCTTCTGGAGGCGCGGTTCGATGTACGACCAGGCGCCCATGTTGAGCGGTTCCTCC
>JBILQA010000079.1:0-9167 GCA_044373535.1 Akkermansiaceae bacterium
CTGCTTGGCAACCAAGCGCAGTATGACCCGGACCGGGGCGTGCTCAAGGGGGTCATTTACACCTTCCTGCCGATCATGATCCTACTGCTGGTGTTCTTCTTCCTGTTCCGCTCGCAGATGAAGTCGGCGGGCCGCGGGGCGATGAACTTCGGCAAGAGCAAGGCGAAGCTGCTGGCGATGGACCGCAACAAGGTGACCTTCAAGGACGTTGCCGGCATCCAGGAAGCCAAGGAGGAGCTCTGGGAGATTGTCGATTTCCTGCGTGATCCGCGCAAGTTCCAGAAGCTTGGCGGCTCGATCCCCAAGGGCGTGCTGATGGTTGGCGCCCCGGGCACGGGCAAGACCCTGCTGGCCCGAGCGATTGCCGGTGAGGCGGATGTGCCGTTCTTCTCAATCTCCGGCTCGGACTTTGTGGAAATGTTTGTCGGCGTGGGCGCAAGCCGCGTGCGGGACATGTTCGAGCAGGGCAAGAAGCAGGCGCCATGTTTGATCTTCATCGATGAGATCGACGCGGTTGGCCGCCACCGTGGCCACGGGGTTGGCGGCGGACATGACGAGCGCGAGCAGACGCTCAACGCCCTGCTCGTTGAGATGGACGGCTTTGACACTCAGGAAGGGGTCATCATCATTGCGGCCACCAACCGCCCCGACGTCCTTGACCCCGCGTTGCTGCGGCCGGGCCGCTTTGACCGCCAGGTGACCGTCTCGCTGCCCGACGTCAATGGCCGCGCCGAGATCCTCGCTGTGCACGCCAAGCGCATCAAGCTGAGTGCCAATGTCGACCTGAGCCTGATTGCGCGCGGCACGCCCGGGTTCTCCGGGGCGGAGTTGGCCAACCTGATCAATGAGGCCGCCCTGCTGGCCGCGCGCAAGGCGCTCAACTCCGTGACGCTTGCCGAGCTGGAGGAAGCGCGCGACAAGGTGCGCTGGGGCCGTGAGCGCCGGAGCCTTGCGCTCAGCGAGAAGGAAAAAGAGAACACCGCCTTCCACGAGGCTGGCCACGCGGTGCTCAATGAGCTCTTGGAGCACACCGATCCGCTGCACAAGGTGACGATCATCCCGCGCGGCCCCTCGCTGGGTTCGACGATGTTCCTACCCGAGGAGGACAAGTTCACCCACCGGCGCGACGAGCTGCTTGACCAGCTGGTGGTTGCCATGGGCGGCCGGGTTGCCGAGGAGCTTGTCTTTGGCAACGTCACCAACGGGGCGGTTGGCGACATCCGCATGGCCACCAACATTGCCCGCAAAATGGTCTGCGAGTGGGGCATGAGCGATGACCTTGGCATGGTCGAGTACGGCGAAAATCGCGGCGAGGTGTTCCTTGCCCGGGATATGGCAGGCTCGAAAAACTACTCCGAGGACACCGCCCAGAAAATCGACGAGGAAATCAAGCGCCTCATCGACGTCGCCTACGCGCGCGCGCGCAGCATGCTCAATGAGCGGCGCGAACTGCTCGATCTCATCGCCCGCGCGCTCCTTGAGTATGAAACGTTGGATGCCTCCCACATCCGCGACCTGATGGACACCGGACGGATGAGCAATCCGCCGACCATGCCCAAGCCGCCGGAAATCCCCGATGACCTGCGCAAGAAGCCGGTCAAGAAGGTCGTCGAGGAAGGCCGCGACAACGATGGCCCGCTTGCGGGCGACGTGATTGGTGCCCCAGCCTAGGCTGGGCGCTGGCAGAAATTCCCGACCGCCGCAGCCCCACTGGTTGCGGCGGTTTTTTTTGGCCCTGCCGGCGGGCCCCTGCCGCGGGTTTTGCCGCCGAGAGGAGATTTCGAGGTTGCAAACGCCGCCGCCGAACATTACAGACCCGGCGGTTCGCGGAATCAAGAGCCCCATGGTGTAATGGTAACACAACTGATTTTGATTCAGTCATTCTAGGTTCGAGTCCTGGTGGGGCTGCTCTTGATTCCCGGTCCGATTTTTTTTGAAGCCCTGTAGTGTAATGGTAACACACCGGATTCTGATTCCGTTATTCTAGGTTCGAGCCCTGGCAGGGCTGCCATCTCACGGCAGCCAAGACCGTGCCGCGGCAGCCAAGACCGTGCGGAAGCGGGCCTTCAGATCAAGCGGGACACCTGATCAAGCGGGACACCTGATCAAGCGGGACACCTGATCAAGCGGGACACCTGATCAAGCGGGACACCTCAGGCGTGGCGGATGCGGGTGATGAGGTGGTTCAGGTGGTCGTAGGATTGAACGCCGGAGAGCTTGAGGGCCATCGCGGCAGGATCGCCAAGGCGGTGGATGACCATGGCGGGCACGGCGCTGAGGCCAAGTTCCGCGGCACGTTCCTCGTCAGCCAGCACACTGTCGCGCTGGGTCCGGTGATGCAGGACGCGGGTGAGGGATTCCCCGTCAAGGCCGATGCTGCTGCCGATAGCCACCAGCACCGGCGCTTTACCAATATCCTCGCTGCGCTCGAAGAAGGCTTCGAAGATGGCCTGGTTCATCGCCTCAAACCGCCCATGCTGGCGCGCAAAGTGTGCCGCCTCGTGCGCCAGGCGGCTGCGCGGTTGCAGCGCCGGCAGCCGCAGGACCATCCCGCGCTCCGCCGCAAGCGGGTAAACCGACTGGCTCCACACGTCGCGCAGGTAATCGCCCGCCGGATCGAGCGTCGGCACGGGATCGGGGCGCAGCTCATAGGCGCGCCAGCGCAGCTCGAGCGCCGCGCCGAAATCCGCCCGCAGTCTTGCCAGCGCCGGAACCATCAGGTAACAGAACGGGCAGACGTAGTCGCTCCAGATGTCCAAGTGAACGCGCATGCTCGGGCAATCTACACCCGCTGCGCGCCCACTCCAGCGGATCTCAGTGGATTGTTGCGCGCTGGATGCTAGCATTCGCCCCCGGTTATGGATCGTCCCAATGTGAAGGCAAAAATGCGCGAGGTGCCGCACACCCCGGGCGTTTACCTCATGAAGGACCGCCTCGGGTCCATCATCTACGTCGGCAAGGCGCGCGACCTCAAAAAGCGCCTCTCGAGCTACTTCATGGCCTCGCGCAAACACCGCGCCGACGTCAAAACCCGCGCACTCATCGACTCCATCTGGGACTTCGAAATCCACGAGGTCCGCAACGAGCAGGAGGCTCTCCTCTTGGAGTGCAAGCTCATCAAGGATTACCGCCCGCGCTACAATGTGAGTTTGCGCGACGACAAGCGCTTCCTGTTAGTCAAAGTGAAGCTCGCCGACCCGTGGCCGAAGTTCCAAACGACGCGCCTGCGCAAGGACGACGGCGCGCGCTACTTCGGGCCCTTTGCCCACTCCGGTGCCCTGCATGCCACACTTGAGTGGCTCAACCGCGAGTTTGGCCTGCGCAGCTGCCGCCCGCTGGTCCCCGGCGAGGCTGATTACCGGCACTGCCACGCGGACGTCATCCGCAATTGCGCCGCTCCCTGTGTCGGCCGCATCAGCGCCGAGGACTACCGGGCGCGCGTCGAGGAGGCCTGCGATTTCCTCAGTGGCAAGGGCCGCCGCGGCCTCCTCGAGCGCCTGCGCGGCGATATGGAAGCCGCATCCGCCATCAACGACTTCGAGCGCGCCGCCCAGCTGCGTGACATCATGCAGAATCTCGAGAAAACCCTCAGCCCGACACGCCAGTTCACCCGCGGCCGCGGGCTGCCCAGCACCATCAAGCCACTTGACGACCTCGCCGAGCTTGGCGAGGAGCTCGGCCTCGCCGGTCCGCCGACGGTCATGGAGTGCTTCGACATCTCCAACATCTCAAGCACCCACATCGTCGCCTCGATGGTGCGCTTCACCAACGGCCTGCCGGACAATGGCAACTATCGGCGCTACCGGATCCGCACGGTGGCCGGACAGGACGACTTTGCCAGCATGGCCGAGGTGGTGCGCCGCCGCTACACCCGCATCCTCAAGGAAAACATGGCCGTGGATCCGGACGCGGCCGTCGAGAGCCAGGAGGATGTGCTCGACGCGCTGCGCCGCCTTCAGCGCGAGGGCCGCGCGACCATCCATGTGCCGGACCTCATCATCGTGGACGGCGGCAAGGGACAGCTGGGCATGGCGGTGCGCGAGCTCCAGCGCATGGGCCTGTACGATGTCCCGATTGTTGGGCTCGCGAAGCAGCGCGAGGAAGTCTTCGTGCCCGGCCGCAGCGAGCCGATCCTCATTCCCCACGACCGCGGGGCCCTCAAGCTGCTGCAGCGGATCCGTGACGAGGCCCACCGCTTCGCCAACGGCTACAACGAGCTGCTGCTGCGCAAGCGGATGAAGGAGAGCCTGCTCGACGACTGCCCCGGCGTCTCGCCGCAGCGGAAAAAATCCCTCCTCACGCGCTTCGGCTCGGTTGCGCGCCTGCGCAAGGCCAGCGTCGAGGAGGTCGCCGCCATCCCGGGGATCTCCGCCAAAAGCGCCGCGGACATCCTCGCGTGGATTAACCGTTAGTCGGTAGGGCGTGGGTTCCCGCCCCGCCCATGGCCGCTAACGGGCGTGCTCGAGGGCCCGCTGCTTCATCTGCAGGGCCATCAGGTTCAGGGCATTGGCGCGGGTCGGGGCGAGGTGCTCCTTGAGTCCGGTGCGGTCGACGAAGGACATGTCGGCGGTGAGAATGTCATCGGGCTTTTCGTCGTCGAGCACTTGGACAAACAAGGCGACCATGCCCTTGGTGATGACCGAGTCGGAATCCGCGAAGTAGCGCATCCGCCCATCCTCACACACTGCATCTAACCAAACCTGCGACTGGCAGCCCTTGATCAACTTGTCCTCGGTGCGCCGCTCCGGCGGCATTGGGGCGAGGCGCTTGCCCAGGCCGATGACGTACTCATAGCGCTCAGTCCAGTCCTGGAAGAGGTCGAGCTCATCGAGCAGTTGTTGCTGTTTTTCGAGGATGCTCATGGCTTGGGTGCGGCGGCCGGTGCGGCGGGCGCAGGGGCGGGGAGTTTCTCGGGCAGCGGGAAGCGGGTGCCCGGGAAGATGCGCGCGGGTGGCTGGATGGAGAAGGTTTTGCCCCCCGGCGTCTGGTAGCTGCCGTAGGCGATCGGCACGACGGTGACATGGATGAGCGGCTCGATGTCATCGCCGGTGCGCACGGCGTGGATGACCGAGGCGCAGTTAGGGATCTTGCTGATCTCGAGGACATCGCCCGGGCGGAAGCGCTCCGCGGCACCCACCTCGGTGGTGGGGAAAAGGTAGTCGATGACCACAGGGTAGGGCCCGGGGCTGCGGAACTCATCGGGCTGCACAAAGGCGCGGGCGCGCACCATGAAGCCGGGCGAGAAAAACTCCCCCTCGGCCAGCCGGCGGACGGCCAGGACCCGGTACTCGCCGGTGATGTAGGTGTTGAGCAGGGTCTTGCGGGAGTTCGCCATGTAGTTGCGCAGCTGCTTTTTGTTCAGCGCGGCGGTCTTCACGGGATCAAGCGCGTAATACCTGCGGTAGAGCGTCTGTGGATCGGCCGAGGACCCGTTGGGCGCGTTGAGCGCAGTCACCGGCTTGAGCTGCTCGATGCGCCCGATCTTGAGCAGGATCTCGTAGTTGCGCGGGATCTCCGGCTGGTTGAACAGATAGAGGCAGCCAAGCCACGAGAGGACCACCAAACAGGCGGCCAGGCTGTTAGTCAGGATCCACCAGAAAATCGGCGGCTTGCGGCGCCGGCGCGGAGCTGGGTTGGGGCGTGATGGGCGCTCGAGCACGGTGGAGGGGAAGGGGTGTCAGTTGCCCTCGGCGCAGGAGCTGTTGGAGCCGCTGGCGGTGGTGAAGGTGGCCTCGGGGTCTGGCTCGCGGGCTTCAAACGAGGTGCCGCAGCCGCAGGAGCGCGCAGCGTTTGGATTGGAGATCTTGAAGCCGGCGTCGGCGAGGGTGTCGGCGTAGTCGATCTGGCAACCGCGCAGGATGCCCACGCTGTCGGCGGCGACGTGGAGCAGCACGCCGTGGGACTCAACGGTGAGGTCGCCCGGTTCCGGCTGTTGGACGGCCATGACATACTGCATGCCGGCGCAGCCGCCGCGGCTGATGCCAAGCCGCAGGCCGGTGCCGGCGGGGGCGCCCTTGCGTACGAGCACGGCGGCAAGCTCGCTGGCGGCTTTTTCAGTGAGGTCGATCATTGGGGCGGGGGACTTATACGGTGGATTGGCGCGGGCCGCCAAGAATTTCCCGGAAGAGTTCGCGGCGCGTCTCGCGGCTTGCCGTGGCGGCCGTCCGCGGCAAGGATGGTCGCCACGTGGGGGAGACGAAAATACGCATCTTGCCAGACATCCTCGCCAGCCAAGTGGCGGCGGGGGAAGTCGTTGAGCGCCCGGCGAGCGTGGTCAAGGAGCTGGTGGAGAATAGCATCGATGCGGGGGCGCGGCAAATCGAAGTCGAGATCCGCCGCGGCGGCGTGGCGCTGGTGAAAGTCACCGACAACGGCTGCGGGATGAGCCGGGAGGACGCGCTGATGAGTCTTGAGCGCCATGCCACGAGCAAGTTGCGCGATTCCAACGGTCTTCAGGAAATCCGCACCCTCGGGTTCCGCGGCGAGGCGATCCCAAGCATCGCAAGCGTCTCGCGATTTCGCCTGGCCAGCCGCGAGGCCGAGGCGGTCGAAGGGGTCGAGATCGAGGTGGATGGCGGCCATGTCCGCCAGGTGCGCGGCGCGGGGATGTCGCCGGGGACCTGCATCGAGGTCAACGAGTTGTTTTTCAACGTCCCGGCGCGCCGGAAGTTCTTGAAGAGCGAGGCCACCGAGGCGGCCCAGATCGACCACCAACTGCGCCTCCATGCGCTCTCGAGTCCCTCGGTGCGCTTCACCTTCCGCAAGGACGGCCGGGTGGCCTTTGACTTGCCGGCGGTGACCGATCGGCGGGTGCGCATTGCGGGCCTCATCGGCAGTGATTCGGGTGGGCGGCTCATCGAAGTGCCGGCATTTGTGGCCACCGAGCTGAGTGTCTCGGGCTACATTCTGCCGGCCAGCCACGCGCGCCGTGGCCGCCAGCACCAGTGCCTGTTTCTCAACGGGCGGCCGATTGAGGACCCGGCCATCTCGCGGGCCATGCGCGACGCGTTCCGCGGCGAATTGGCCGATGGCCTGCATCCCGCCGCCTGGCTCTGGCTTGAGATCGATCCTGCCGCCGCGGACGTCAATGTCCATCCGGCCAAGCGCGAGGTCCGCTTCCGCAATCCGTTGGCCGTGCGCGAGGCCGTGCGGCTCGCCCTCACCCACGCGCTGCGCGCCGACGCGCTTCCACCCGTCACCCCCGCCACGGCTTCTCCCGGCATCCTCGAGCACCCATGGAACCCTGTGCCCGCCGCCGCCGCCGAGCTTGCCATGCCCGCCTTTGTGCCACAGGGCCGGCCCCTGGGTGCCTCGGTCCAGCGTGAGTTCGCCACGCCCGCCGCGCCTAACGGGCTGGCCACCGCCGGGGTGTTCGCGGAGCGCAAGCCGCCAACCTTCCGTCTGCTTGGCGTGGTGCAGCGCCGCTACGCGGTGTTGGAGGGCGACGAGGGGCTTGTCCTGATGGACCCGCGCGCCTGCCGCGAGCGCATCATCTACGAGCGCCTGCTTGCCGGCGCCGCGCGTGGCGGCCTGGAAGTCCAGGGCCTCTTGGTCCCCCTGCTGCTTGATCTCGATCCGCGCGACGCCGAACTCATCCGCCGCCACGCCGCCAACTTCGCCGAGGCGGGCATCGAAGTGGGCTCCTTTGGCGGTACCACCGTGCAGGTCCGCTCACTGCCCGCTCTCCTCAACCTCAAAGACCCGCGCGCCTTCCTGCTCGACATCGTCGACGAGCTGCGCGCCACCCAGGAGAGCCGCCGCGGACGCGACATGGCATTTGAAACATTTGCCGCCAAGCTCGCCCGCCAAGCCGGCCGCGCCGAGGCATGCGGCCCCGAGCAGCTTGAGGCACTCCTCGCCGACCTCTTCGGCTGCGATCTTCCCTACTGCACCGCCGACGGCCGCCCAACACTCGTCCAGCTGTCCATCAACGAAATCGAGCGCAAGTTCGGCCGTTAGGCGGTGGCGCCGGGGTGTTGGAAAATGTTGGTTTGACGTTGTTTGGCGCCCGTTTTCGGCAATTATTGCCGGTTTTCCGCCGGCGCCGAAAGAAAGCGGCGCGAAAAGCAGAAAAAGACTTGGATTGCAATTTTCCGGACTCTATATGTCGGAGCGTTAGGGCCGGCTGCGGCAGGCCTTTGAAAAATTTTCCCGGAAACGGGAAGCCCGGAGGTTCGACGCACAATTCTGGGGGGGAGAGTGCGCAGGGCCTTCCGGGCATCTTTTTTTTACCCCCGCGGGTATTTTCCGCGTGCGCTCCCGGGTTGCCTTAAGAGCCTGGCTGCGGGGTCCGCTGTGTCGGATCGTCCGCGGGTCGGATGGCTCCATCGGTGCAAGGACCCGCGGAAAAGCCGGCACCGCCGCGGCGCGCCGGGGGGACTCTGGGGAGCCGCTACGGGAGCTTCCATGGTTGCCGCAGGCGGGCGTATTCCTCCTTGGGCAGCAGCAAGTAGAGTGGTCTGCGGTTGGGGTCGACGCGGGCAATCAGGGCGCGCAGGTTCTCCTCGGCCATCGTCGTGCAACCGGCCGTCGCCTTGCTGCCGCCGCCGCGCCAAATGTGGAAAAAAATCGCGCTGCCCGCCCCGGGGCGCGCCTGGGGCGGCGCGTTGTGCGCAATGAAGAGCTTCAGGCTGTGCGGGTAATCGCCCTGGCGCATTTGTTGTTTGTGCTCCCACGGGGTGGCGGGATCGTGGTCGAGGATGATGTGGCGGTTGTAGGACGGCGAGGCGACGTCCTCGACCCAAAGGTCGCGCAGGGTCACCTGGCGATACGGCAGCTGCGGGTTGCGCTGGATCTTCGCGTCGTAACCCCACGCGCCGCCCAGGCGGAAAACCCCCACCGGTGCGCGCCCGTCGCCCTCGGTCTTCACCGTGGCCCCGGCAGGCAGCGGATGGATGCCCAGGCCCCAGACGCAGCCGTTGCTGCCCAGGCGCCCCGGCCACGCCGGACCCACCGCGCGCCAGGCGCCATCGCCACCGCGCTCATAGAGGGTGAGGCTGACGTGTGAGCTGTTCCAACCATCGGTTAGCCCAACCACCAGTTGGGTCGAGGAGTCCGGCAGGCTGAAGGCGGCGGAGGCGGCGGAACAACCAAGGCCGAGGGTCAGGAAAATCGCGGCGGCAAGCTTAAGCATGGCGGAAAGTATGGCTCTCTTCAGTGTGGATTCA
>JBILQA010000080.1:0-9159 GCA_044373535.1 Akkermansiaceae bacterium
CCCGGCGCCCCTTTTTTGCGCCCATGCGGGGGGGGCGCCTCGCTGGAGCTAGCGCTGTGGCGGGGCGGGCTTGCCGAGCAATTTCGGCGTGGGCACCCTGCCGGTGAGCGTCGGAGCCTCGCCGAGGGGTTGGCCTGATCCCTTGTCATTGAGAGACGGAGCGCCCGTGGTGGTTCGGCGCTCCGCACAGCCGCCAAAAAAGAACGGCAGCGCGCTGGCCAGGAGCGCCGCCGCCACGCCCCGCAGCGGCGCGAGCCAACCCCACCGCGGTGGCGTGACCATGCTGCCGTCCGCGCGCAGCTCATAGCTGATGCACGCATGGGCGCCGCGCCCGGCGACAAACTCCGCGCGCTCGCGCTCGTCCATGGCCGAGAGGTTGTGGACGTGAAGTTGGCACTCGCTGCAGAAGCGCCGTTTGGCGTCTCCGTCCAGCTCGCTCCAGCGTTTGGGACACGGACTGACGACCTGCAGCGGAGGAGGCGTGGGTTTCACACCTAACACCCTAAGCTGCAGCAGGGCCCGTCCACAAGCCGAATGCTTCCGGAGGGCCCCAAGGCCGCGACCGCTAGATCACCCGCTCCAACAGGGCGTTCATGCGCGCGGCAACCGCCTGGGGGTTCTCCACCAATCCTGCGGCCAAGAGCGCCTGGTCGGCGAGCTGGGTGCTCACCGCGGCGGCAAGCTCGGGATCACTGCTGCGCAAGGCGGCAAGCTTGCGCACCAGCGCGTGGCCCGGATTGATCTCCAGCGTCGGCTTTGGCTCGGGCACATCCTGGCCCATGGCCTTCATCATCGCGCGCATCTGTGGCGCCATGGCCTCCTTGGGTGTTAGAGCGGCGGCCGGGCTTGCCACCAGGCGCTTGCCCACCGCCACCCCGGCGACCCTCTCACCCAGCTGTTCGGCCATCCAAGCAGTTAGGGCGCCGGACTCCTCCTCGCTGAGCCGCTCGCCCTCGGCGCTGACGTCCTCCATCTCGATGTCGGCGCGATCGGCCGCCACCAGCTTCTTGCCGGCAAAGCTCTCGAGGGACTGGAGGATATAGCCATCCACCCCGTCGGTGAAATAGGCCACCTCGAGGCCCCGCGCCTTGAACGCCTCAAGGTAGGGACCAGACTCGATGACCTCGCGCGACGGGCCCGTCAGGTAGTAGATCTCCTTCTGCTCCTCCTTGGCGCGGTCGCAGTACTCGCCAAAGCTTGTTAGGGCGTCGGGCTCGCTCATGGAACTCTCAAAGCGCAGCAGCCCCGCGAGGGCCTCCTGGTGCTCGTGGCTCGTGGCGATGCCCTCCTTGAGGAAGCGGCTGAACTTGCTGTGGAAGTCGCGGTACCTCGCCGGCTCGTCCTTGGCCTGCTTCTCGAGGAACTTGAGGAATCGCTTGGTGATGAGCTGGTTGAGCTTACGCACCAGGGCGCTGTCCTGCATGCTTTCGCGCGAGATGTTCAGCGGCAGGTCGGCCGAATCGATGACGCCGCGCAGGAAGCGCAGCCAGTCGGGCAGCAGGCCGTTAGGCTTGGGGTCGATGAGCACCTTGCGGCAGTAGAGGGCAACGCCGGGCTCCATCTGCCCCATGCCGAAGCGCTCGTTGTTTTCGCCCGGGGTGAAGAGCAGGGCGTTGATGGCAAGCGGCGCGTCGGCGCTGAAGTGCATCGTGTAGAACGGCTCGTCCCAGGCGTGCGAGGTGAAGCGATAGAACTCGGTGTACTCGTCCTGAGTGACCTCGTTTTTCGGCTTGAGCCAAATCGCCTCAATCGTGTTGGCCCGCTCGCCCTCGACGAGGATCGGGAACGACACAAAGTTGGAGTATTTTTTCAGCACCTCGCGGACGCGCTCGACCTTGGCGAACTCGTCCTCCTTGAGGTGGAGGATGATCTTGGATCCGCGGGCGACGCCCTCGGCGGCCTCCAGCGAGTAGCCACCGCGGCCGTCACTCTCCCACTTGCAGCCTTGCGCTCCGGGCTGCCACGACTTGCTGAAAACCTCCACCCGGTCCGCCGCCATGAACGCACTATAAAAGCCGACACCAAACTGGCCGATGACCTCGGGCTTGGCTTCGCCCTTCTCCTGCATGGCTTGGAGGAAGGCCTTGGTCCCGGAGTGGGCGATGGTGCCGAGGTTCTCGATGAGCTCCTCGCGGGTCATGCCGATGCCGCTGTCCGCGATGGTGAGCGTCTTCGCCTCGGGGTCCGCGCTGATGCTGATCTCCAGCGCCGCTCCTTTTTCCTGCACCTCGGGCTCCGTGAGCTCCTTGAGGCGCATCTTCTCAAGCGCGTCGGAGGCGTTGGAGACAAGCTCCCGGACAAAGATCTCCTTGTCCGTGTAGAGCGAGTGGATGACGATATCTAGCAGCTGCCGGACCTCGGCTTGGAATGCGTGCTGTTGGACGGGTTCTTGAGTGGTTGCCATGGTTCAGGAGAAACGTTTACCGCGGCAAAAAAGACCATGGATCCCGCAATGGCAAGCCCAGCTTGCCATGCGGCCCTGTCGCATCAACCGGTTTATCAGTTAGTCCTTGAGGGGATGCTCCTTGAGGATCTCCTCTACCTGATAGAGCTCCTTGCGGTCCTTGCTCGCCTGGCGCACCCTTGCAACATCGCTTGGCTTGACCACGGCAGCCTTGTTGCCGAAGTGGTTGCGGACGTAGGTGAGCACCGCGGCCATCTCCTGGTCATTGAGCATGCCGCCAAATGGCGTCATTGGCACGTTGCCGGCGTACTTCTTGCCGTTGATCTCCATCGGACCCATGAGCCCATAAAGGGCAACCTTGATGGCGCGGTCTGGCTCGCCGGCAACCCACGGGCTGTTAGCCAGGCTTGGGAACGCCGGATCAAGGCCCTTGCCGTCCGCTTGGTGGCAGGTCGCGCAGTGGCCCTCGCGGAAATAGATCTCATGGCCAGCCAGGAACTGTTTTTTGCCCTCGGCATCCAGATAGGCCGGCACCGGAGGTGCCGGATGCTCATCAACGGCGACTTCCACCGCGCCCCCCAGCCGGCTTGCCGCGGTTTTCGCCGCGTTGCTGCTCCACGTGTCCAGCGGCTGCTTGGAGGCGATGGCCACCACCTTCTTGCCCACGGCATTGTCCAGCCACGAGGCGGCCACAATCGCCTCAAGCCGCACGCGGCCCTCGGGATCGGCGGCGGCCTTGGCTAACAACTCCGGGTGGTCCGGAACCTGGTGGTAGGTGTAGCGAAGCACCCGGACGGCCGCCGCGCGGACGCGGAAATCCTTTGCCTCCAGGAGATCGTGCAGAAGATCGGAGTCCACCTTGTTCATTCCCCAGCTGGCCCAAAGCGCTTCGAGCTTGTTGTGCTCGTAGTTCGGGTCCGTCTTGTCGAGCTTGGCCACCCAGCCCTTGATCTCGATGAGCACCTTGTCGGCGGGGAACTCGCGCAGGGCACGGCGGCTGCGGTAGCGCGAGCGGTACTCGGGCAACTTGAGGTTGTCCAACAGAGTGGCGATGGGCGCGCCGGCAACCTTGGCCGGCACCACCAGCGGGCGCGACGGATAAGTGATGCGATAGATCCGGCCGTGCACGTGGTCGCGCAGCGGGTCGCGCGCGTTGTGCTGCATATGGCCAATGAGCACGTTGTGCCAGTCAATGACATACAGCGCCCCATCGGGGCCGAACTCGAGGTCCGCCGGGCGGAAGTTAGGGTCGTTGGACTTCAGCAGATCCTGGCGGAACTCGGTCTTGTAGCCGGTGCCCTCATCGCTGATGGCATGCTGCTTGATGCCGAGGAAGCCGATCGCGTTGCCTAACAAGATATCGCCCTGGACCGCGTCGGGGAAGTTGCGCGAGGAGACAATCTCGAGGCCGGAGGTGGGGCGCACTGCCTGGCCCTTGGGAACAAGGTCGGGGGTGGAGGGCGTCTTGCTGCCGTAGGTTGGCTTGACCGAGACGGGCAGCATCCAGTTCATGCTCGGGCCTGAAGTGTGGAGGAAGAAATCCTGCCCCCACTTGTCAAAGGCGATCCCCCATGGGTTGGGGATAGCAAGCTGGGCGGTGCGCTCGAGCATGGTGCGCTGCGGGCTGAAGCGGAAAAACCCACCATCCATGCCGCGAATCGGCCCGTAGGGGGTTTCGACGTTGGAATGGAGAAACACCCCCTCGCCCATCAGGAAGGCACCCGAGGGATCCGCGACATAGGCGCTAATCGCGTGGTGGGTGTCATGCGAGTCAAAGCCTGCTAGAACAACCTCCCGCGAGTCAGCGCGGTCATCGCCGTCGGTGTCGCGCAGGAGGACCAAGTTAGGCTCCTGCGAGACGTAGACGCCCTCTGGGGCGAACTCAAAGCCGATAGGCAGGTTGAGATGGTCGGCAAACACGGTCTCCTTGTCGGCGCGGCCGTCGCCGTTGGTGTCCTCGTAGATCAGGAGCTTGTCGTTAGGGCGCGGGTCCCCAGGACGGTAGGCGGGATAGGTGGGCATCACCGCGACCCAGAGCCGGCCCTTGTTGTCGAAGGAGATCTGCATCGGGTTGGCGAGGTTGGGGAATTCCTTCTCGGAGGCAAACATCTCGACCTTGTAGCCCTCGGGCACATCGAGCTTTTTGACCGCATCGTCGCCGTAGAGGTAGTCCGGGTCGCCATTCTTGTTGCTCGGCTTAAAGTTGGTCTTCACCTCGGGCAGCGCCGGCAGGGCGGCATCGGCAGCGGCGACATCGAAGGCCCTGTTGTTGGTCACGGCCCAGACCGCCTGCTCGCGGATTTCGGTCAGGGCGCGGATCTTGACGAACTCGGCAGGGTAGTTGGCCGGGCCAAACGGTTCGTAGCGGCGGCCATCGGCGTGGACGCCGTTGACCATCCGGTAGTCATTGAACCAGTGCCAGTTCTTGTCAGCCACCGCGGCCATCACCTTGGCCACCGGGGCGCTGGAGCGCGAGGCGGCCTTGCCGTAGAGGGCGTCGGAGATCATCACGCTGAGCAGCCGATAGCCATCGTCGTTAGGCAGGAAGCCGTTGCGCGTGAAGGGCGTCTTCAAGGTCGGGTAGAGCTTGGCCGTCTGGTCAAACAACTCGACAAAGCCGACCTTGTGCGCGGCGGCGACCTCGGCCATCGCCTTGGCGTAGAGCGCCAGGTTGGCATTCTCGGCCTTGCCGTTAGGCAGGTCGCGCTTCGCCGAGAGGTCCTCGAAGGCAATGGGCGAGACGAGCACAAGCTTTGGCGCGCTGGTCCCGTTGTATTTTTGCGCCAGCGTGTGGGTGACGAAGGCGTCGAGCTCGCCCTTGAAGTTGGCCAGGCCGCCCGGGCCGTCGAACGACTCGTTGTAGCCGAAGAAGGCGATGAGGGTGTCGGCCTTGAGGTTCGTTAGCCACTCGTCGGGTGTGGGGTAGTGGCCCTGGCCGGCATGGGCCTTGTTTTGCGGGCGGAATTTCTCCGCTCCCGGGAATGCCCACTGCGAGGCGCGCGAAGGATGCGGGCGGAACCCAGGGGTGTCGCCCGGGCGGCAGAGGTTGCGCACAACGAGATTCTTGTCGGCAAAGCGCAGGTAGAGGTCGGCTTCCAGGTAGACGTGATCCACCATCCGCTCGCCCAAGCCGTTGCCGATCATGACAATCCGCTCGCCACTCGCAGGCGCGGGGAGGAGCGGCGCGGCGTTTAGCCCCGTGGTCAGGGCAAGCAGGAGGGAAATAAGAAATTGCCGGTGCATGGTTGGAAGGGTGAAACTTGTAATACAACTTTGCTCTACGAGCCAGTGGCGCTACCTATTGCGGCAATTCCGCCCAAAGGTCAATCCGGCGCTTGGGCGCCGGAGGCCCCTGCGGCAGGCGCGGCGCCTGGTGGATCTCGCCGCCCGGATTGTTGTGCCACTTCTTGTGCCACTTTCGTCTTGCCAAGCCTGCGGAGCTGACTAGTCTGCCCGCCCCATGGCCAGAGTATCAGGAAAAGCCAAGACCCGAAAGGCAGTCGCAAAACGTTTCAAAGTGACTGGCACGGGGAAGATTCTGCGCCGGAAGCAAGGGGCACGCCACATTCTTCAGAAGAAGAGCAGCAAGCGGAAACGCGCGCTGGGGCAAGCCACCACTGTTTCCCGCGCGGATATGAAAGCTGTTAAAGCCAACCTTCCCTTCGCCTAACCATAGAGAATCGGCGCCTACCACGCCACCGCCCGCGAGTCGGGCGGCCTTCACGCAGCCTTCCCGCCCCGGCGGGATAAGATCGGACGAGACTGCGGGAGGAACTTACTAACAACAGTCCGCTCAAGGAAAAACAAACATGCCACGTGCCACTAACCGCCCGGCGAGCCGCAAGCGCCGGAAACGCATCCTCCTTCGCGCCAAGGGCTTCCGCGGGTTCCGCTCGAAGCTTTACCGCTACGCCAAGGACGCCGTCTACAAAGCCCGCCAGTACGAGTACCGCGACCGCAAGAAGCGCAAGGGTCAGTTCCGGCGTCTCTGGATCCAGCGCATCAGCGCCGGTGTCCGCGCCCAGGGGATTACCTACAGCCGCTTCATGGAAGGACTCAAGGTCACCGGGATCGAGGTGGATCGCAAGATCCTCGCCGACCTCGCCGTGAACGACATCGCCTCCTTCAACGCGATTGTCGCCCAGGCCAAAGCAGGATTGGAAAAAAAGGCGGCTGCCTAAGCCGCGGGATTTTCTAACCGAAACCATTCACCCCATGGCCGCGGAGACTCGTCTCCCCGGCCATGTTTTTCTTTATCGCCCAAGCCGTTCCGGCTATCCCCGCCCCAACCGATGCAGCAGCAACTTGAATCCATCCAGACCGATGCTCTGGCGGCCATCGCCGCCGCCAACGACCAACGCCGTCTTGACGAGGTGCGGGTGGGCTTCCTTGGCAAAAAGGGCGCGGTGACTCTAGCAGCGGCGGG
This sequence comes from Akkermansiaceae bacterium, assembly GCA_044373535.1. GTDB lineage: Bacteria > Verrucomicrobiota > Verrucomicrobiia > Verrucomicrobiales > Akkermansiaceae > JBILQA01. The sequence goes on from JBILQA010000080.1 coordinate 6,831, forward strand.
AATCAAGGACATCCCCAACGAGCAGAGGCCGGCCTTCGGCCAATGGCTCAATGCCACCCGCCAAGCGGTCACCAGCGCTCTGGAGGCCAAGACCGCCGCCCTGCAGGAGGCGGCCGACGCGCGCGCGTTCCAACAGATAGATCCGACCCTGCCGGCGCGCGGGCTGCATATTGGGGCGCTGCATCCACTGACGCAGATCCGCGACGAGGCGATTGGGATTTTGCGGCGGATGGGCTTTGCGCTGGCCGACGGGCCGGAGATCGAGGACGAGTTCCATTGTTTTGACGCGCTCAACACGCCCGCCGACCACCCGGCGCGCAACGAGAAGGACACGTTTTACTTTGATTCCGGCAAGCTGCTGCGCACCCACACATCCACGGTGCAGGTGCGCACGATGGAGCGCCAGGCGCCGCCGGTGCGCATCATCGCTCCAGGGTCGGCCTATCGGCGCGACGAGATCGACGCGACCCACCTATCGGTCTTCAACCAGTTAGAAGGGCTGTACGTGAACCAGGACGTCTCGCTGGGCGACCTGAAGGGGACCCTGGAATACTTTTTCCGTGCGATGTTCGGGACCGCCACGGAGGTCCGCTTCCGCCCGCACTTCTTCCCATTCACCGAGCCGAGCTTTGAAATCGACATCAAGCTCCACGTTGCAGGCCAGAAGCCGCGCTGGATCGAGGTTGCCGGCTGCGGGATGGTGGATCCGGCGGTGTTTGGCGCCATCTGCGCCAGCCGCGGCGACGAAGCCTTCAGCCCGGATCAAGTCACCGGCTTTGCCTTTGGCATGGGGCTCGACCGCCTCGCAATGATCCGCTGGGGCATCAAGGACATCCGCCTGCTCATCGAGAACGACGCGCGCTTCCTCGCCCAGTTCGCCTGATTCGACCCGCGACCCGAGTTTCCAGCCCCAACTTAACAGTTTCCGATGAACGTTTCCCTCAACTGGCTCTCCGACCACCTCGACCTGTCCGACCACGACGCGGAGGCGTTAGACAAGCTGCTGACCTTCGCGGGAGTGGAGGTTGAAGGCATCGAGAAGCGCGGGATCAGCGATCCGAACGTGGTGGTGGCACGCGTTGAATCCGCCGTCCAACACCCGGACGCCGACCGGCTGAAGGTCTGCATGGTCGACGCAGGCGAGGGAAGCCTGCGCCAAATCGTCTGCGGCGCGCAAAACTACAAGGTTGGCGACAAGGTCCCCTGCGCCTTGCCCGGAGCGGTCCTGCCCGGCGACTTCAAGATCAAGGAAGGCAAGCTGCGCGGCGTCGAGTCGCGCGGGATGCTCTGCAGCGCGAGCGAGATCGGGCTAACCGATGGAGTTGACGGGCTGATGATCCTGCCCGAGGACGCGCCCGTGGGCACGCCGCTGGGGCAGCTTTTCCACGCCGACACGCTATTTGAGGTGGAGGTCACCCCTAACCGGCCCGACCTCCTCAGCCACACCGGGATGGCCCGCGAGCTTGCCGCACTCACCGGCAAGCCGCGCAAGCCGCGCGAAATCCCACCTGCGGCCACCGCGGAGGCGGGCGATTTCATCCGGCTTGAGGCGGCCGCGGCCTGTCCGTTATACACGGCTGTTAGGATCGACGGCGTCAGCGTCGGCGAGAGCCCCGCGTGGCTGAAGGAGAAGCTTGTCTCCATTGGCCTGCGCCCGATCAACAACATCGTCGACATCACCAACTTCGTCCTCCACGAGCTCGGCCAGCCGCTGCATGCCTTTGACATGGCCAAGGTGGGTGGCGGCATCACGGTGCGCCACGCCCAGGACGGCGAGTCCTTTCTTGCTCTCGATGGGCTGCCGCACAGCCTCACCAGCGAGGACCTTGTCATCGCCGACCACTCGGGCACGGCTTTGGCAATCGCCGGGGTGATGGGCGGGCAGGACTCAGGAGTGGGCGCCGGCACGACCAACATTCTGCTAGAGTCAGCATGGTTCGCGACCACCGGGATCCGCCGAACCTCGCGGCGGCTGGGGATTTCCTCCGACTCATCGTACCGCTACGAGCGGGGGGTGGATCCGGGGATGGTGCTTGCCGCCTCGTCCCTTGCCGCGGCGCTCATCGTTGAGATTGCGGGCGGGACCATCGCGGGAGCCACCCGGGTTGCGGGGGCCGCGCCGCAGGTCACCGCGCCCGTGGCGCTGGATGCGGCGCGCTTCCATCAGCTCATGGGCGGAAGTTTGCCGCTGGTTGAAGCCGAGGCCATTCTCACCCGCCTTGGACTTGTCAAACGTGCCGACGGCCGTTGGGAAATTCCGAGCTACCGCGCGGATTTGCAGCGCCACATCGACCTTGTCGAGGAAATCGCCCGCGTCCACGGACTCGAC
>JBILQA010000081.1:0-9136 GCA_044373535.1 Akkermansiaceae bacterium
AATGTTGTTCAGGGTGCTTGCTGAGGACCGCGACAAGGTGATGCGCCTCTATGCCCTCCAGCATCTTGGCAACCTCCACCCGGGGGCCCCCGAGCCGGTCCGCAGCCAGATCGGGCGCCGCGTGCTTGAACTTGCCGGGTCCACCGATGACGTGGTGGCCGGCACGGCCATGGATCTGCTTGAGCGCTGGCATGGCGAGTTGGGCGCGGAGATCGTGCCGGCCTCCGCCGAGGTGCGCGCGAAGATGGCGGTGGCTACGATGTTAGACCCGCGGCGTGCGGCCGATGTGCGTTCAAGCGCGGTGCATATGGCGGTTGATGGTGGCTTCCTCGAGGCGCTGCCGGCGGCGCGCCAGATAGCGACCGACCCGCAGGAGGATGTGCTGCTGCGCAAGGCGAGCATTCATCTCATTGGCCAGCTGGGAGTGGAGGCCGACACCGAGCTTCTGACCCGCTGTGCGAAGGAGAACCTGCGGTTGGCCCAGGCAGCGGACCCCGCACTCATTTCTCTATCAGATCGATTGGCCGGCCGCATTGGTCCGACGATGACTCCTTACGAAGAACTCCTCCCCAAATGAAACGTCCCCCCTTAACCACAGTCCTGCTAGCAGGCGCGCTTTTCTTAACAACCGGCCTTCTAGCACATGGGCAAGGCCTGACGTATGAGCGCTGGACCGGGGTGCCGACGAGTTCGATTTTGATGCTGCAACGCGATGCGGTGAACGTGCGTGTGCCCAACGTGGTGCAGACGACGGCCCTTGCGGAGATTCCGGCCAACGCGGCGGACAGCTACGGCGGGCGGCTGCGCGGCTGGGTGACGGCGCCGGAAACGGGGGATTATACGTTCTTTGTCGCGGGGGATGACAATGCGGAGTTGTGGCTCTCGCCTGACAGCTCGCGGTTCAAGCGCGAGCTGATTGCGTTTACGCGCAATGGGACGAGCGCGCGGCAGTGGAACAAGTTTGCCTCGCAGCGCTCGAAGGTGATCCGGCTGGTCCAGGGGGAGTCGTATTATCTGGAAGCGTGGATGAAGGAGAATGTGAGCAGCGACCATTTGGCGGTCGGCTGGCATCGCACGGCGGTGCCAACGTTTGCGAGCAGCAACTGGGGAAGTGCGGCGGGAACCTGGACGCCAACGGCCGGTGGATACAATTTTTCGGTGGCGAGCGGTGCGTTGGGCGGGACGGCGGATGCCGCGTCGCGCACCAGCCGGACGTGGACCGGCAATGGCGAGTTTGTCGTCAAGCTTGAGCAGCTGGCTGGATTTTCCCCGACGGCGCAGGCCGGCTTGATGCTGCGGGTGGACAGCGCCGCCAACGGTCGGCATGTTTACATTGGCCGCAACGTGGCGGGCCAATCGGTCTTGGTGAGCCGGGCGACGGTTGGGGGCACCTCGACAACGACGCTTGGCGCGTTGGCGGGCAAGTTTCTGCGGCTGGTCCGTTCGGGTTCGGTGATCACCGCCTCGGTCTCCGAGGACGGCGTGCTGTGGAACACGGCCGGCAGCGTGACGATCTCATCGCTTCCCAGCACCTTGGAGGTCAGCGTGGTGGCCGCGGCGGTGACAGCCAATGCGGCCACTCCGGTGACCGGCGGGTTCGGTCCGCTTGACGCGCGGCCGCTGGTGGCCACCGAGGTGATTCCGGGGATCAACCTGACGCCCAACGCCGCCGATCCGGCCGACACGGGCGACAAGACGATTCCGGACGCGTGGCAGATTGCCAACGGCTTGGTGCCAAGCGAGGGCTTTGGTGCCAACGGCCCGTACGGGGACCCGGACAAGGACAATATCCCCAACTGGCAGGAATATGCCTTTGGATTCAATCCGCTTGAACCGGATCAGCTCAATGGAGTCATCACCCGTGAGCTGTGGTCAAGCATCCCGGGGATTAACCAGGTCATTGACCTTACCAACCACAATCGGTTCTTTGAAGCCCCGGACAGCATTGAGTTAACCAGCGGGATTGACCTCTATTTCGGAACCGAGAACACCGTTGGCTTTGGCGCGCGCTATCGCGGTTCGATAACGGCCACCAAGACGGGTTACTATCGCTTCTGGGTTACCGCGCCGGATGACGCGCAATTGTGGCTGGCCGATGGCAGCATCAAGCGGCCGGGCGAGAGCCAGGGGCTGACCAACCGCTTCGGCAAGCGCAAGATCGCCTCGATCTGGGGCACCGGCTATGTTGCCTCCCGCGCGGCGCGTTATAACTTCGAGGCGTTTGCCTGCCAGCGCTCGGAGCGCGTCTGGCTGCAGCAAGGCCAGCGGTATTATTTTGAAGTGCTGCACAAGACGCGGGAAAGCGTGATGAACCACGTCTCGGTGGCATGGCAGCCGCCGGGCGAGCCGCGTGTGCTGATTCCGGCTTCGGCGTTTTCCCACCAGTTGCCTCTCGCGGCGGACGCGGACGACGATTACCTCCCGGATGCTTGGGAAACCACCGCCGGCCTGAGCCCAACCCTCAACGGCCGCACCGACCGCAAACAGGGGCAAAATGGCGACTTCGATGCCGACGGCCTGAGCAACCTCGAGGAGTACCAGCTCGGCACCAATCCGAAGCTTGCCGACACCGATGGCGACGGCGTGAAGGACCGCGATGAGGTCGTGACCTACAAGAGCAACCCGCTGGTCTCCAACCTGATCACCACCACGCTGCACACCAGCCTGAACCTCAGCCAGTTCGTCACGGCGACCGGCGCCTGGGTGCCCGGCACCAGTGGCGCGATGACCGCCGTGGACAGCCGCGGCGGGGTTGACTACGCGTTCACGGTTGGTTCGGGCCAGCAGGGGGTTTTTGAAATTGCCATCACCGGCGGCGCGGCGGGCGTCGTGCGAGCCAGCGAGTCGATGCCAATCTCCGTCACTCTCAATGGCCTGCGGATTGCCGACCTCACCCTGGTCAGCGCCAATGGCGGATCCAACACGGTGCGCGCCCTGACGCCATGGCTCAAGCCGGGCAGCTACACGGTGACGATTTACCACGAGAACTACCGCACCGACCGCAAGCTCCGGCTTGAAAGCGTCAAGATCAACAAGCGCGGCGGCCTAGACTTGAACTCCGACGGTATCCCGGACTGGGCCGGCGACAAGATCGCCAAGGAAAACTGCCTGACCCGGGTGCCAACCACCTCGCGGACTTCCCCGGCGGTCATTGAAGGCCTGGCCAGCTGGCAGTTGCCGGTGGTCGCGCTTAGTTCCGCGCCGCTGGTTCCGCTGGCCGTGGCGCCTAGCCCCGACAATGGGTTCTACGCCAGCATCCCGCTAAGTGAGCAGTCAGCCACCGGGTTCCAGGTCCGCTTCAGCTCGGCACCCGCTGACGTGCAAGGAAGCATCCAGTGGAGCGTCACCAATGTCGTCGAATTGGCCACCACCACCAGCGGCCAGCTCAACCTGCGCAAGGGCGACTCGCTGCGCCTCGATGCCTGGGGCGGCTCCAGCCCGGCGGGCACCTTCACCATGACGCTCAACGGCATCCCGCTGAACAACAGCCAGGGCAGCGCCACCCACAACTCCGGCACGCCGTTTGTCTGCCCGTTCAACAGCGCCGGCACCCAGACCTTGGTCGCCACCTGGAACGGCCAGCCGCACACGCTGACCCTGAACGTCTATGAGGCGAACTTTGGCGCCCCGCTGAGCGTCCAGTCCTATCAAACCCGGACATGGGAGCTTGGCCAGATGAACAAGAACCTCATCATCGAGGCCGACAACCGGATCGGCTTTGCCGAAACAACCGCCAGCCCAAGCGCCCCGCGCCGCTTCGCCGTGACGACCTACGAGCAGGCCGCCCGCACCGTCATCGCGCGCCTCCCGGACGAGGCCAACGGAGCCCCGGGAGCCATCATCAACCACGGCACCGTCAATGGCTTCTACCTCGCCTGGGTGGACCAGACCAATGATGCCACGCTGGTCCACACCTATGCGGATGGCAGTTCGCTGATCCACGCCACCCTGGTGGTGGCCGGCATGCCCGCTGACATCGGCGTGCGCATCGTCATTGGTTTCCAGGGAACCCAGTTCCTCGATGGCTCCAAGACGAAGAACCTCACCGCCGCGGACTTCGATATCAACGGCGTCGCCCATATCTACTTCGAGATGCCTCTGGGTGGCGACCCGCGCATCTGCAACCAGCTCACGCTTTTTGTGGTCAACAACTAAGCCCGGCCACTCCTGCTCTCCCCCCCATTTCCCTTTTTTCCTGCTCCCCCTCACATGAAATCCGTGTTTCGAACCGCCCTTTCCGCGTTTGGCCTTGCCGCCGTTGTGTTCAGCCAGGCCACGCTGGGGCAGACGCCCGAGCCCGCGCCGCCGATCGCGCCGATGTCCTACAATCCGACGCCGCTGGACTGCAGTTGCTATACAATCACCATCAATGAGATAAACCCAAAGCTGAAAGTCGGCTTCAAGCTCACGGGGTTTCCGGCTGAAGCCAATGGGAATTATTGGGTCAATGTGAAGGTCAAGGTTCGCGCGGGGGCAGCGTGTGACCCCGCCGTGAGCCTGAAGCTCATTTCCGCCAATGGGACGGCCGAGGTGGACGGCGGCCGGATCGTGCCAACCGCCCTCCCGACGATCCTCGGGATCCGTGAGTGGAGCAAGGACATCGAGATCCCCAGGGCGATGGTCGTCGAGCACGGCTCGGAGTGGAAAGCAAAGATCGTCGGCACGGGCACCGCCACCAAGGAGCCGGGTGTGGTCTACACCAATAGTTGCGAGGCGCTCTTTACCTTGGGTACCGGCTGCAAAAGCTGCCAAACGGGCACCTGCGACACCAGCGCCAGCAACGGCTCGTTCACCTATGAGATCCCGCTCGGCAGCGCCATGGGCGGCGACACCACCGGCAGCTTGCGGTTTTTCACCAAGGACTTCGCCAACCCGGGTATTGCGGCCTTGTTTGCCTTTGTCCCGAAATCCTCCGCGGTGACCCGCGTCGATGGCAAGATCGTCTCCGTGCAGACCGGCGCCAACAGCATCGCCGTAACGGCCACACCGACGGCGTTTGACCCGAACGCCTTCACCGTCACCCACCGGGATCCGGGCGGAAATGACTTCCGGGTGACCACCATCGCCATGGTCAACGAAGGCGGCACCACCAGCTTGCGCGCGGATAGCACCTACGCCGGCGCCACCTACCGCCACGAGCAAACCGAACCGCAGCCGGGCACCCTGGTGCTTGAGAGCGGCCGGGTGGAGGGCGGAATCTTTGTTTCCCTGCGCCGCGAGACCCACATCGTCACCAAGCCGAACGCAACCACCGAGGTCCAGCGCGACATCGTCGAGGAACGCGCCACAGCCAGCGATGCCTACGAGGCCGTTTCCGATGTCCGCGCGACATGGAAGGAATTCATGTGGGCATGGGAGAAAGTCGAGGAGGTCGTCGATCCGACCGGCGCGGCGCTCACGAGCACGTGGAGCTACTACGGGCCGGGTGAGCTCACCGGTCCGGGTGCCGCGACCACCGGCCTTGGCCAACTGAAGTCCCACGTGCGCTATGACGGCTACCAGGAATTCCACACCTACTGGCTCAATAACCACCAGATCCAGCAGCCCTTCGCCGGCAACCCGCAGGGGCTCACGGTGCTGAATTCCTACCACCCGCAGAGCCGCACCCGCACGATCACCCGCTCGGTCGGTGCCAACGTGCTCTCGAAATCCAGCGAAACCTATGACCCGGACAACAACCGCCGGCTCCGCACCGTCTTCACCGCCGCCAACGCCACCTTGGTAACCACCGAGTACCACATGCCCTACGGCGCGGACTTTGGCGGCCAACCGTCCCGCATCCTTGCCCCGGACGGCACCCTGACCACCTACACCTACTCCCGCGATGCCACCACCGGCGGCAAGACCGTCGTCATGGAAAGCGGCGCCGGCAATGGCACCAGCGTCACCCGCGGCATGCGCACCACCACCAGTTATAACCGCTTCGGCACCGTCATCCGGAAAATTTCCCAGGCAATCGGCTACGGCACCGGCGATGCGATCTTTGACCACATGGCCGTCACGTCCATCGACAACGTGGGCCGCGCGCTGACCACCGCCTATTTCCCCACCGCCTCGTCGGTCACCGGCGACGTCGCCTCCGCTCCGGATGCGAAATGGTCCACCAGTCAGGTCTTTGCCTGCTGCGGCGTGATCGAGGAAACCGACCGCACCGGCATCGTCACCCGCCACGCCTACGACAGCCTGCGCCGCCGCGTGAAAACCAACTCTCTCGGCGTGACCAACGAGACCGCCTACAAGGGCCGCACCGCCGAAACCCACCGCTACCCGGAAGCCGTCGCCGCCACGCTTTCTCCCACGCTTGCCGGCACCAGCGCCACCCTCGTTGGACGCTCGGTCAGTAATCTCGCCGGCACCCTGCAGGAATCATGGAGCCCAAACCCGGCCTCCGCCACCCCGGGCGCCCTGGTGAAATCCACCACCACCACCACCTACAAGCCGGCCGCAGGGCTCTCAGCGCGCACCGTGACGACCACGGCTGACAACTTCTCGCAAACCAGCGACAGCTTCCTTGACGGCAAATCCGCCACCACCAGCGGCGACCTTTCCCCGGCCATGAGCTTCAGCTATGCCGTCACCGCCACTGGCCTGGTCACCAGCCAGTCCTACGTCGACGGCGGCATTCTGCGCGAAACCACTTCGTCCCAATCCGACTGGGCCGGTCGCCAACTCCGCACCGACTTCTCTGGCGGTGCCTTTGCCACCATGGAATACAACGCCACCGGCCAAATGGTGAAATCCACCGACCCCGACGGCGTCACCTCCTTGCGGGCCTACGACAGCCTTGGCCAACCCACTGTTTCCGCCATCGATCTCAATGCCAACGGCCAAATCGACTACGGCACCGACACCGTCACCTTCTCCGAGTCCGGCCCTGCCCTGAACGGCAGCGCCCCGGTCCTGCGCTCAGTCCAAAAAGTCTGGCAACCCGGCGACACCAACCCTTCCGCCGGTACCGTGGTCTCCACCAGCCTCAGCGCCCCCGATGGCCTCTCGAGCTCACGCACCAGCCTCGGCGTGGCCAACCCCGCCACCAGCGTCACCACGCTCGGCAGCAACGGCAACATGACCCAACAACAGACTTCCCCGGACGGGTCCTACTCCATCAGCACCGTCGTTGCCGGTCGTCCGGACGTCAGCGCCTTCTACAACAGCGCCGGAACCCTCATCGCCTCCAGCGCCGTCCGCGCTTCCACCAACACCCCCGGCAGCGGCTACGACTCCCTCAATCGCCCAACTCACCACTACGACTCGCGCACCGGCGTCTCCACCACCGCCTATCTCTCCACCACCGCCGACCTCGCGGCAAGCACCACCGACCCAGGTAACCGCATCACATCCTTCACCTACGACATCCGCGGCCGCCGCGTTAGCGTCGACGCCCCGGACACCCTTGACGCCAACGGCGTCCTCCTCACCAACGTCACCACCACCAGCTACTTCCCGAAAGGCAACATCCAGGAAGTCAACGGCGGCCAAACCTACCGCGTCGCCCACACCTACGACTACGCCAAGCGCCAGAAAACCCTCACCACCTACGGCGCCACCCCGGCCACCACCACCTGGACCTACAGCCCGACCCGCGGCTTCCTCGCCCGCAAAGAATACGCCGACGGCAAGGGGACCAACTACACCTACACCGCCGCCGGCCGCCTCGCCACCCGCACCTGGGCCCGCGGCGTAGTCACAACCTACGGCTACGACAGCGGCGGACGCCTCACCACCACTACCTATTCGGACACCACCCCTGCCGTGACCCTTGCCTACGACGCTCTTGGCCGCAAGGTCTCCGAAATCCAAGTGAACCGTTCGGCCTTCACCTTCACCTACAACCCCGCCACCCTGGCACCCGCCACGGAGAGCCTCGCCTACGACCTCAACGCCGACGGCATCCCGGACTTCACCCGCGTCCTTGACCGCAGCCGCGACACCTTGGGCCGTGACACCGGTTGGCAGCTCAAGAACGGAGCCACGGTTGACAACGCTGTCACCTACAACTTCGACACCGCCGGCCGCCTCGGCAACGTCACCAGCCCGGCAGGATCCTTCACCTATGCTTATCAATCCAACAGCATGGATCTCATCAACACCGTCACCGGCCCGGCCCACATTGTTGCAAATACCTGGGACTCCACCCGCGATGTTCTTACCCGCAAGGAAAACAAGGTTGGCGCATCTATCATCTCCGCGTATGACTACACTGTGAACCCCCTTGGCCAGCGCACCAATGTCGCCAACACCGGCACCGCCTTCGCGTCCTCCCGCAGCACGGCCTGGGGCTACGACTCGCTTGGCCAGGTCACCAAGGCCGATAGCAGCGTCTCCGGCTTTGACCGCGCCTACCAGTATGACGCAATCGGCAACCGCAAGAAGGCCGCCGACGGCCTGACCCTGCCAACCGCCGACAACTACACTGCCAACGCGCTTAACCAGTACACCGCCGTCGGCGCCATCGTCCCCACCTACGACGACGACGGCAACGCCACCGCTTACCCAGTCCCCACCCGCCTCACCGCCAACAGCACCCTGGCCTGGGACGCCGAAAACCGCATGAAGTCCGCCACCGTCAACGGCGTCACCACCACCTATCTCTACGACTCCGGCAGCCGCCGGATCGCCCAAACCACCGGCAGCACCACGACCGTCTATGTCTACGACGCGTGGAATCCGGTTGCCGAGTACACCGGTTCAACCCTAAAGAAAACCTACACCTGGGGCTCCGACCTCAGCGGCAGCCTTCAAGGCGCCGGCGGCGTCGGCGGCCTCCTAGCCGTGATCGACCAGGTGGCAACTGGGAAACCCTCCTATTTCCCAGCCTTCGACGGCAACGGGAACGTCAGTGAATACCTCAGCGCCGCCGGAGCCACCGTGGCCCACTACGAATACGACCCGTTCGGACGCAGCACGACCTCCACCGGCACCCTGGCCAGCAGCTTTGCCCACCGCTTCTCCACCAAGCCCGTCGATGGCCCAACAGGGCTATACTACTACGGCTATCGTTATCTTGATCCGGTGACGGGAAGGTGGCTATCAAGAGATCCGATCGAGGAATCAGGGGGGGTGCATCTTACAGCATTCCTAGCAAATTCTGCACTCGATAAAATAGATGCCTTCGGACTTGCTGATGCACCTAGAG
>JBILQA010000082.1:0-9135 GCA_044373535.1 Akkermansiaceae bacterium
GTTGCCGAGGAAGTTCCGGTATTCGCGACGGCATCTCCGGCGACTGCCAGGACGGCAACCGGAGCTGGGCGCGTTGGCGGGATGCGGCCGCCACTCCCATGGGAGTCTGTCGCCTTTCGATCCGGAAACGCCCGTCGAACTCGAAGACCTTGGCGGCAAGAGTCGCCGTGAGGCCGGTGCCATCAAAAATCACCCCGCATCCCGCTCCGTGGAAACCATCGCGCACGACAATCGACCGTGCACGCACGTCATAGATGGCGCTGGGCGCGCGCAATTCGATGGCCTGAGACGACCCGGAGTGTCCTTGCAACTGCAAATTGGTTATCCGCAATCGCCCCGGAGCGCCAACCTTCGCTTCGCTGGCACGCAATACTTGGGCCCCTTCCCGCTGCGGATCGATCGGGATCACGACGTCTCGCAGCACCATGCCCTGGCGCATGACTCCTGTGAGCGCCTCTTGGTCATCGGCCACACCGACGGTGGCCACTCCGAACAAGAAGCCGAGGGCCCAGGCGACTCGGGTAGTTGGGTGCGCTTTGTAACGCCTTTCCGGACCGCGTGGTGGCGCAAATCGGTGAGGTCCGGGATGGCTCGGTAAACTCAAAGGCGCACCTCGACTTTGCGGTTCACGCTGAACCTGCCCGCATCCTTTGATCGAAAGGTAAGGGTAAGAGTGGCGATGCCTTCGGGCACATAGTTTGGCACCGTCAGCAGATAGGTTGTCTCCTGTTGCCCGGCAATTCCAGCCATTCTGGCAGTGGTTTGCCCGGCGCCACCTTCGGATTCGGGTAAGGTCAGTTGGGCCGAGACGCGGCCGGAAATTGTGATAGGGACCTTTGAGTTACGAGGTAGAACTGACAGGGTGTAAGTTACTGTGGTGCTTTTGTTGGCGGTTAAGTCCAAGCCTTTAGCGGTAATCCGAACTCGGAATTGCTGGCCGACGCGCACCGAAGTAACCGGAGTGTCTGTGATTGGAGCTAGCAGATCCACCGTGGCAGCGACTGGAGGCGCCGGCGCTGCTTCCAGCGGGGAAGTCACGGATAGGGTAAGTCCCAACAGGCAAGCAATGCAGTTTCTCATGGGTGAGATCAAACAGAGCCGATTAAGATGGGCAAGGATAATTTCAGGGATAATTGATCCGCCATGAAGTGGTTTTTGTGGCCGCTTTTTAATCAAGTTTATCGCTGCCCGAGGGCAAAAGGGGTTACTCGTTGATGCCTTTGACTGACTCAGCGGGTAGTTATCGCCAAAGATAGGGGCGCTTCTTTCGCTCCTCAGGCGCTTGTGACCCCGGCGTGGGGCCGGTTCTGAATTTCCACGATTGTACTCCGGCGTTTTTTCGGTCCAGGTCATCGGACCCGGTTTCCGCGGCAGCTTGTGTGAAACCGCGTGTGGAAGACTTGTCGAGGATTCCGCCGAATCTCCGTAGTCTATTGATTCCATCGCGGTTGCGGAGGAACAGCAAGAAGATGGCGGACAGGGAGGGATTCGAACCCTCGGTGAACTTGCGCCCACACACGCTTTCCAGGCGTGCCCATTCGACCACTCTGGCACCTGCCCCGCTTTTCTAGAAGCGCGCGGAGGCTATGGGCGGGCCGGGTGATTGGCAACCTTGAATTTACTGCGGCCGAGCTGGCAGCACGCCAAGATCGCTTTGGGAGTCGGACTCCAAGGGCAGGAGCGGCTCGATGAAGGTCGCGCGGGCACCAAGAATCGAGGCGCCGCGCTTGCGGTTGTAGGCGATTGCGCGCTGCGAGCCGAGCGGAAGCTCCTGTAGATCGTCCTGCCTGGCACGGACGATTGGCACCCGCAGCGGAAGCAGATCGCGCGGCGAAAAGGCCGCCATGCGGTCCAGCCGGTCGCTCGCCGCCTGGCCAAAGCCACCCGCGCAAGAACCCAGCAGGAGGGCGGCAAGGCTGGCTAAGATCATGGCGGCGCGGCGGGTTTGCATTGGCGTGGGCGGTGGGACGGGCGGGCGGGGTTAGGACGGAGTTCCCAACAAACAAGGCAGGTTAGGCGAGTCCCGGCGCGGCGGCAAGCGGCAAAGGATTGCGGGCGCAGGCGGTGGGTCTTGATCAGCGCGGCTGCAAGAGGAGGAAGTTGCGCACCGGGTTGTTCCAGATGGGGCGGATGTTGGCGGGGCCGCCGGGGATGGCGGCGGAGATCCAGAGGTCTGACGAGCGGCCGCCGTCGAGGTTGAGGGCGTGGCGGATCGGGAAGCCGGCGGGCTGGGAATTGGCAAGGGCGGCGCCGAGGCCGGCAAGCGAGCAGGGCGAGGTGCGCCCGATGATCCATTGGTGGCCGCCGTCCCATGCCAAAAACGAACGGTCGCGCAGCGGCTCCGGGGTGAGGCCGGCGAGGGTGCGGCCGCCTTCAACCAGAAATGGGCCGCTTTGCAGCAGTTCGGTCGCGCCGCCGCGGCTGTTAGCCAGTTCACGCCGCAGCAGCGCGGGAGCTCCCGAGCCGCCGGCCACGTAGAGCCCGCTGCCTAACGAACTGGCCCGGTTGAGTGCGCCGCGGCGCTGGCCGTTGGAGATAACAAGGCCTAGCGGCTTCCCCTCCGGAGTGAAAAACCCCGCATTGATCGCCGCCAGCGCACCCGCGCTGCGTCCGGCCGATGCCGCGTCCGCCCACTGGCTGCCCGGCCCACCCGTCTGGTCAGCCACCGTGAGCTGGTGGCTGCGCGAGTCGAAGGCGACAAAATCCACCCGGATGGCGCCAAGCATCGCGTGACCAGCGCGCGGCGCGCCACGCGCTGAAGCGGCAACCTGTGGCGCGCGAGCGGCGGGATCGGGCGCCGGTGCGGAGGGCGGCGGCATGATTGCCGCTGGCCGCGCCGGGCCAACGACGGCGGTGACTGGGCGCGCGGCCGGCGCGGGGGCCGGCGGGGCGCAGGCTAATAGCGCAAGCGCGTTTCCCAACAGGGCGGCCATCATCCAATTTCGCAGCATGCGGCAGGGAACCACGCCGCGTGGGCCGGTGGGAAGTGGGAAGTGGGAAGTGGGATGCCCGATGAAGCGTTTTGACTTGGGAGATCGGGAGGCTAAAGATCCGACCGATCCGTCGGATTCGGCCGATCCATCTTCTGCGCCTGGGCCCAGCTTTCATCATGCCGGGCATCCCACTTCTCCCCCTAGGCCTCCCGCTGCCATGCACTCACGGCGGAGCGGACCATGAGGAGCTCGCTGATGTTCTCGGTGCTGAGCAGGCCGCTGACCTCGTCGCCGAGGCCAAGGACCGGCAGCACCTCGCTGGGGCTCTGTTGGAGGAGGGCGAAGGCATCGCGCAAGGTGGTGTGCAGCGGCACGCTCGGGGCGTCGCGGAGCATCACGTCGCTAACCGGATGGTGCGGCCCGTGGCTGGCAAGGGCGGCAATCAGGCCGCTGCGGGTCAGGATGCCAACGAGCTGGCGGCCGCCGTCGAGGACAGGGAAGTCGTGCTGGGAGCCAGCAAGCAGGGCGTCGACGGCGTCGCGCAGGGTGGATCCCTCATCCAACGACCGGAAGTTGGTGATCATCGCCCGTTCCAGCGGTAGGTCTTGGAGGGCCTCCTGGGTGGTGACCGCGGAGGACTCCGCCCTGGCTGCTAGAAAAATGAAGATGGCGATGAGTAACAGGAGGGGATGCCAGATCATCAGGGCCAGGATGGCGCCGGCGCCGGCGATGACCTGGCCGATGATCGAGGCCGTCGCCGTGGCGCGACCGTAGGGCAGTGTCATGGCCAGAATCGCCCGCAGGACCCGTCCGCCGTCCATCGGGAAGGCCGGGATCATGTTGAAGACCACCAGCCAGATGTTGATGACCATCAGGCTGAAGAGCAGGTCGCCAAACGACTTGAACTGCATCATCTCAGGGCTCGGATGGGCCGGCACCCGCACCACCAAAAACAGCAGCCCGGCAATCACCACATTGACCGCCGGGCCGGCCAGCGCCACGACCAGCTCATGGGACGGGGTGCGCGGCATCCGGGAAAGCCGCGCAATCCCGCCAATTGGCAGCAGCGTGATGTCAGGCGTGGTGATCCCATAGCGCCGCGCCGCCAGCACGTGGCCAAACTCGTGCAGCAACACGCAGAAAAACAGCGCCAGGAAAAACCCCATCCCGTAAACCGCCGCCAGCGCCCCGTCCCGCAGGAAAAAGCTCAGCCCGACCCACCCGATCAACAACAAAAACGTCAGGTGAATCCGGACCTGGGTGCCGGCAATCGTGGCGAGGCGAAATGACCATTTCATCGCGTCCAAGCTAACACCGCCGGAGGGGATTGCCAGCAAGAGCGTGGCGCGCCGCGGGCCACGCGCAGAGCTCAGCCGAGGGGTGAGGGCTCGGCGGGGTCAAATTCGAGCCGGTAGCGGGCCAGCGAGGGGTCGATTTCGCGGCTCCAGGCGTCGATGCCGCCCTGGATGGCGCGGGCGCCCTTGAGGCCGTGGCCGTGGAACCACGCGCAGGTGTCGAGCACGCGGTTGCCCTGGTGGTCGTAGAGGAGGATCAGGTCGTCGGGGCCGGCGGTGGCAAACAGGTTTTGTTGGACGTCCTGGGTCATGAAGGTGGAACCCGGGATGGCAACGGCCTCGTGCTCCTCGCGGGTCCGCGTGTCTAGCAGGACTGGCGCGGCCGCGCCGGCGAGGGTCTCGCGGGCCTGTTGCGGGGTTACTAACATGGCAGCGTCGTGCGCGTGGGCTTCCAACAGATTTGCGATCACCTCGGCGGGGTCGAGCGGTCCGCTGCGGGCGCAAAGCTCGCCAAGGGTCTCGTCCGGCGAGAACCCGCAACTGCTGCAGCCGCCAAGGTGGTAGTGGGAAAAAAGCGCGCGGCGGCCGCCCGGCAGGGCCGCAAGAACCTCGCCCATGGGCATCTGGGCGGAGAGGACGGGAGCTGGCATGGCGCAGGCTAAGCACAGGCTGGAGGATTTTCCACCCTTTCGCACGCCACTTGCTGCCCGCGCCCCCCGGGGCGCGCAACCGCCGCTGCGGGTCGGGCAACCGTTGCCGTCCTTGGCAAGGCGCGCAGGTGGCGCTAGACCTAGCATCATGATAGCAACCAAGCTTGTCGCCGTGGCGGTGATGGCTTTCACCATTGCCGTTAGCTTTGCGGGCAAGGTGAGGCTCAGTGCGCCGTTGGACTATCAGGTGATCCAGCGCACGACGGCGGCGCAGGGGGAAATCACCCTAACAGGCGAGCATGACGCGGAGGCGCCCGCCGGCATCGAGGCGCGGATTGTCACCGCCAAGCAGGTGGGCGAGTGGCAGCGGCTGGCGGCCACTTGGGAGGGGGAAAAGTTTTCCGCGACGCTGAGCGGGCCGGCGGGTGGCTGGCACCGGTTGGAAGTGCGCGAAGCGGGCGCGGGCGAGGAGCCGGTTGTGGTGGGCCATCTGGGGATTGGCGAGGTGTTTGTGGTGGCTGGCCAGTCGAACTCGGCCAATCACGGTGAAGAGCAGCAAGTGGCCCGCAGCGGGATGGTGGCGGCATGGGACGGCGTGGGTAAGTGGCAGTTGGCAAGCGACCCGCAGCCGGGGGCCAGCGGCGGCGGTGGCAGCTTCATGCCGCCTTTTGGAGATGCCATCGCGCAGCGCTTTGGCGTTCCTGTTGGGCTGGTCGCCTGCGGGATTGGGGCGAGCAGCGTGCGCGAGTGGCTGCCGCAAGGCGTCGAGTTCCCCCAGCCACCGACGGTTGAAGCCCGCGTCCGGCATCTGGACAATGGCGCATGGGTGGCTGACGGGAAGGCTTATGCGGCCTTGGTGAGGCGCATGCAGGCCCTTGGGCCGCGCGGGTTTCGCGCCGTGCTTTGGCACCAAGGGGAAAGCGACGCGAACCAAAAGGATCCAACCCGCACCCTGCCGGGGAAACTCTACGCCGAATTTCTAACCCACCTGTTGCGCGCCTCGCGCCGCGACATCGCTTGGGACGCGCCGTGGTTTGTCGCCCAGGTCAGCTACCACGTTCCCGGGGACGAGGGATCGGCGGACATCCGTGGGGCGCAGGCGTCCCTGTGGCGGCCTGGCCTAGCGCTGGAGGGGCCTGACAGCGATGCGCTTGGGCGCGAGTTCCGGGAGGCCGGCGGGGCCGGCGTGCATTTCAGCGGCGCGGGGTTGCGTCTCCACGCCGCGCGCTGGGTCGAGCGGGTGGCCCCGTGGCTCGAGGCTGAGTTAGCTGCGGGGCGATGAGGCGTAAATGGTAGCCGGAGAGCGGGGCAGTCGGACAGCCAACGTCAAACGTTTAACGTCTAACTTATAACGTCAAATCGGGCAGCCGGCAGCGGGCTCGGCGCGGCCGGGTGCTCCGGCACCCAGGGCTGGATGGGATTGGGAGCCCAAACAACCTTCGCGGCCCTCCCAGCTTTGGGGTGAAAACTCCCCTGTGGTGTTGATTTTCCACTGTTTCGCGGGGCGAGACTGTGGAAGGTTCCCGTTCGTGGCACAGGAACCGGAAAGCGACGAGCCGAAGATTTATCTTCTGCCCAACCTCATGACAGCTGGCAACCTAGCCTGCGGGTTCTTTGCCGTGCTGATGATTTTCAAGGGCATGCAGGAGGGCCAGCGGCTCATGCTGGACCCGCATGATGCCAAGGCGTACTACGCGGTTGTCCGCCAGTACTACGAGTTTGCCATCCTGCTGATCTTCGGCTCGTGCATCTTTGACCTGCTAGACGGGCGGCTTGCGCGGCTCGGCGGCCAGGACTCGCCGTTTGGGCGGGAGTTTGACTCGCTGGCCGACATCATCTCCTTTGGGATGGCCCCCGCGATGCTGTTGTCCAAGGCGGTGTTGTTTGCCCTGCCGGTGAACATCGGCTGGTTCCTGGCGTTTCTCTATCTGTTATGCGGGGCGATCCGCCTGGCGCGCTTCAACTGCCTAGCGGCGATGCCGGCCTCGCCGAAGCGCGGGTACGACTTCCGGGGCATCCCGATTCCGATGGCCGCGGGCTTCATTGCCTCTCTGACGCTGTTCATTATCAGCGTCTACGCCAATGACGGCGAGATCGGCATGGGCCGCTGGGTGCTGGCGTCCTCGATGCTGGGCTTGTCGATTCTCATGATCAGCAACCTGCGCTACCCGAGCTTCAAGGGCGTCGGTTGGCGCACCAGCGCGAATCCGTGGACGATCGTCGCAGCGGTGTTAGTGATTTTCTTCACGGTGCGCTTTTACACCGTCATGCCGGTGGTGCTGTTCAGCATCTACCTGACCTACGGGCTGGTGCGCCCGCTCATCTCGAAGCGCCTGCGCCGCGAGATCGAGCAGGAAATCGAACATGGCGACGAGGCCGATGAGGAGTGCGAAGGGGCCCCGGAGGGGGAGGATCTGCGGAGCTAAGGTCTGTTGGCTAACAGCCCCGGCTATCAATCGTGGCGCGGATGGACGGCGAGGGATGGGGCGACGGCGGCGGCGGCGTCGAGGAAGGATGGGAAGCGTGGCTGCCAGCCGGTGGCAAGGAGCTTGGCGTTGGCAACGCGCTTGTGGGTCCATGCGCGCTTGCGGTTGAGGTCGCGCGGGCCGCTGGGCGGCAGGGGCAGGGAAAACTGCCGGGATAGCGCGGAGTAACAATCCAGCTGTGAGAGCGGGGTGGAGTCCGTGATATTGAAGACTGTGCCGGGAAAATCGTTTCTGTGGTTGGCGAGGTGGAGGATGGCGGTGGCGATGTCGTCACGGTGGACCTGGTTGAGGAAGCGGCGGCCGTCCTCCTCGATGACGGCCTCGCCGGCGAGGAACTTCTGCAGGATCATCGAGCGCCCGGGGCCGTAGATGCCGCTGAGGCGCGCGACGATGCCGTTGGCGTCAAGGACGAGCCGTTCGGCATCCAGCAGGAGCTGGGAGGTTTGGCGATCCGGGATGGCGGGGCTGGACTCATCGACAAGCGAGCCATCGGTCTGGCCGTAGACGGAGGTGCTGGAGGTGAAGAGCAGGGGGACGCCGGGGAAGGCGCCGAGGAGGTTCTTGATGCCCTCGACGTAGACGCGCTGATAGGCGTCGGCACCGCCGCGGCCAGAGGCGGCGCAGTGGACGACAAAGTCTGTTAGGCCCGCCTGTTGGGCGACGTCGCGCACCGCGGCGGGATCGCCGAGGTCGCAGGCGATGCAGCCCGCGGTGCCGGAGAGCGAAGCGCAGGTGACCGCCCAGCCAGCGGCGGAAAACTCGCGAGCGAGAGCCTCACCAAGGAAGCCGAAGCCGAAGATGGCGACGCGCGGAGCGGCGCTCACTTGGTGGGGATCTCGTTGAGGGTGTACCATGCGTCCGGGTGCCAAAGGGGTTGATTGGCGGCCGACTGGAGATTTTTCGCGTTGAGGTGGTGGACATGGCCTTGGACCAGGCCGTCGATTTTCAGGCGCACCTTGAGGCCATCCGCGGAGACGGTTGCGGCGGTGATCTTGGGAGTCGCCTGGTCAACCTCGGGGCTGCCGTACTCCGACTGATAGATGTAGGTCCAGGCGTCCATCGAGTAGCTGGCGGGATCGGCGGCGAGAGTCTTGTCGACCGGGGCGGTGAAGGTGAGCTCAAAGCCGTCGGGCCGGGCGCTCATTTCGAGGATCTCAAAGGGGGATTTGCCGGTCCAGCGGACGCGCTCGAAGGTGAACGGCTTGCCGCCGCGGCTGCCCCACCCGCGGTTGCTGCCGCCGGCAAACAGGACGCCTGCTTGCTGGTCGTAGCGCAGCGGGATCAGGCCGGCCTGGAAGCCCTCGAGAAACAGATAGACCGCTCCTTGATAGAGGCCGTTGACCTTCTCCAAGCTGATGCGCTGGACCTGTGAGTGGGTTTGCTCGCCGACAAAGAGTTGTTTTTCCCACGGGCCGAACTTGCCCTTGGAGGTGTCCACGGCGATGCCGCTGGGTGACTGGCCGACCTTGCCGTGGGGGAGGACCACGGCGGGCGGGACGAGCTCGGGGATGCGCTTGCGCTCGACGATCATGCGGCTCTTGCTGACCGGGTCAAGTGGGCGTGGGCCGATGGCCTGGGTCTTGTCGTAGAACTTGTTGCCGATCGGGTGGCCTTGGAAGGACCCTGGTTTGAGCCACTTGAGGGACGACGAGCCGTTCCACGGGCCCTGGTTGTCGGTGTAGAAAAGTTCGCCCTCGGCGTTGAAGCCGATGCCGCCGGGCGAGCGGACGCCCGAAACAGTGGGGATCGCCTCGCCCTTGGGCGTGATGCG
>JBILQA010000393.1:0-2688 GCA_044373535.1 Akkermansiaceae bacterium
GGTGACGATTTTCACCGAAGCGCCGGGGCTTTCGCCCGAGGAGGTTGAAGCGATGGTGAACCTGCCGATCGAGCGCGCGGTCAACGGCGCGGCCGGCATCGAGCGGATGCGGTCCAGCGCGGGCATCGGCTTGTCGCTGGTGCATGTCGAGTTCGGCTGGGACACCGAGGTCCTCAAGGCGCGCCAGATTGTCGCCGAACGCCTCCAGGAAGCCCGCGAGGCGGTGCCTGAGGGGCTCAACCCGACGCTTGCCCCGGTGACCTCGATCATGGGCCAGATCATGATCGTCGGGCTGACCTCGGAAAACCCGGATGTCACTGCGCAGGAACTCCGCGAGCTTGCGGAGTGGGAGGTGCGCCCGCAGTTGCTGGCGGTCCCGGGAGTTTCGAAAATCGGCGTCATCGGCGGCGAGGAAAAGCAATACCAGGTGCTGGTCGACCCATTCAAACTGCAACGCCACAACGTCACCCTGATGGATGTCGAGGCCGCCCTCGAGGGGGCGACGCGCAATGCCTCGGGCGGGTTCCAGAACGATGGCTACAGCGAAAACCTCATCCGCATCCTTGCCCGCAGCCGCTCGGTGGAGGACCTCCAGCGCATCGTCGTGCGCGCCGGCGAGCATGGCGACCACCTGCTCATTGAACAGGTTGCGGAAGTCAAAACCGGGGCCGCCCTGAGCAAGCGCGGCGATGCCGGCATCGACGGCCAAGCGGCCGTGATCCTCAGCATCCAGAAACAACCCGGCGTCGACACCGTGAAGCTCACCCGCACGCTGGAGGAAAACCTCGCCGGAATTTCCACCAGCCTCCCGCAGGGCGTGCGCCTGCACAGCGACATCTTCCGCCAGAGCGACTTCATCGAGCGCGCGGTGGACAACGTCGTGGAAGCCCTGCGCGACGGCAGCCTCCTGGTGGCCATCGTGTTGGCGATCTTCCTGCTGAACTTCCGGACCACCTTCATCACCCTCACCGCGATCCCGCTCTCGCTGTTGATCACGTTCCTGATCTTCCGCTGGTTCGGCCTGGGCATCAACACGATGACTCTTGGCGGCCTGGCCGTGGCCATCGGTGAACTCGTCGACGACGCAATCGTCGATGTGGAAAACGTCTACCGCCGGCTGCGCGAAAACCGCCAGCGGGCCAACCCGCAACCGGCGATCCGGGTGGTCATCAAGGCGTCCTGCGAGGTGCGCAACTCGATCGTGTTTGCCACCATCATGGTCGTGCTGGTGTTCCTGCCGCTGTTTGCCCTTGAGGGCGTCGAGGGGCGGATTTTTGCGCCGCTTGGGCTAGCGTACATCGTGGCCATCCTCGCCTCGCTCTTGGTTTCGCTGACGCTCACTCCGGCGCTGTGCCTGTTGTTGTTGCCGAAGATTCGCCGGATGAGTCACGACCGCCCGGGGCCGGTGGTGCGTGGCGTCCAGGCGGTCCAGCAGGTTGCGCTGGCGGCGGGCAACAAGGTCCCGTGGCTGGTGTTTGCGCTGGTCGCGGCGATGTTCGGCTGGGCCGGGTGGACCGCAAGCGGGTTTGGCCGCGAGTTCCTGCCGGCTTTCAACGAGGGGGCCGTCACCGCATTCCTCAACTCGCCGCCCGGCACCTCGCTGGAGGAATCCAACCGGATCGGGCGCATCGCGGAAAATTCCCTCAACGAAATCCCGGAGGTCAAGACGGTCGCCCGCGTCACCGGCCGCGCGGAAAATGACGAGCACGTCCTCGAGGTCAACGCCGCGGAGCTTGAGTTCGAGCTCGAGGATTTCGGCCGACCGCGCGCCGAGGTGCTCGCCGAGGTGCGCCAGAAACTCTCCAGCATCCCCGGGGTCGGCAGCGGCGTTGGCCAACCGATTTCCCACCGCATCGACCACGTCCTCTCCGGCGTCCAGGCGCAGATTGCCGTCAAGGTTTTCGGCGAGGACTTGGCGGTCCTGCGCGACAAGGCGGCGCAAATCCGCGCGATCCTCGCCGCCACCACCGGCATCGTTGACGCCCAAGTCGAAACGGTCACCGAGATCCCGCAAATCCACATCCGCATCGACCCGCAGCGCGCCGCCGAGCAAGGGCTGCGCCCCGGCGAAATCGCCCGCCACGCCGAAGCCGCCCTCCACGGCCGGCTCCTCGGGACCCTCCACGAGCATGGCCATGTCCATGATCTTGTCCTGCGCCTCGACGAAAGCGCCCGCGCCGACCTCGACGCCATCCGCGCCATCCCGCTCAAGACCATCGACGGCAAACTCGTCCCGCTCGCCCGCGTCGCCGAGGTCGACCGCGCGATGGGGCCCAACATGATTAACCGCGAGAACGCCAAACGCCGGATCGTCATCTCCGCCAACGCCGCCGGTCGCGACCTCGTCGGCGTCGTCGCCGAGGCGAAAAATCGCATCGCCGCGGAGGTGGCCATGCCCGCCGGCTACCACGTCGCCTACGACGGCCAATTTGCCAGCCAGGCGCGCGCCCAACAACGCATCCTGATCCTCGCCTGCGGCTCGCTGGTCGCAATGTTCATCGTCCTGCTCAGCCACTTCCGCAGCACCGCCATTGCCCTGCAGGTGATGCTCAACATTCCGCTCTCGTTCATTGGCGCGGTCGCCGGGGTCAAGTTCCTTGGCGGCTCGGTGTTCTCCATCGCCACCATGGTCGGCTTCATCACCCTGACCGGCATCTCGTCGCGCAACGGGATCATGATGATCAGCCA
>JBILQA010000394.1:0-2677 GCA_044373535.1 Akkermansiaceae bacterium
AGCAAAGCTGGCAAACCCCAACCAAAAGTGTAACCCTCCGTTCTGGAAGTGTTACCCATGTCCTGAGCCAAAAGTGTTACCTATGTCCTGACTGGACCCGAAGTTCAACGTTCAACGTTCAACGTTCAACGTTCAACGTTCGAAGTTCGAAGTTCAGCGTCCCATCTCTCCGCCCTGCCCCCGTCCCTGACCCACCCCATGCGCTAAAAAGACCAGCGTCCCCCGCGCCCGAAGCCAATTCCCACCCAATGCAGATCCTCATCCACAAAAACGGCGAGCAATATGGACCCTTTGGCCTTGCGGAGATCCACCGCGCAGTGACAGCGGGGGAGTTGTCCGCGGAGGACTTTGCCTGGACGGATGGCCGGGCCGATTGGGTTGCCTTGCGCGCGCTGGTCCCCGCGCTTTTTCCCGCGCCCCAGGAGATCCTGCCGCCGCTGCCGGTCGCGGCGCCGGTGGTCGCCAATCGAGTCTCCGCAGCCATCGCCAAGCTCGTCACCGACGAACAGGACCCCGCGATCGTTCAGAAAATCCTCGCCAAGGCACAGGAACTTCTCACCCGCGGCGAGCTCGTCGAATACATCGGCGTGCAGAAAAAACCCCTCGTGAACCTCTCGCCCGACGCCATCCTCCTGACCAACAAGCGCTTCATGATCGTGCGCCCGAAGCTGCTCGGCATGACCTTCCAAGACCACCTCTGGCGCGAGGTCGCCAACGTCCACATGAGCGAGCAAATGATGGGCGCCACCATCTCGTGCACCGTCATCAACGGCGCCCGCCTTGTCATCGACTCGATCCCCAAAAAGCAGGCCCGCCGGATCTACTCCTACGCCCAGGAAATCGAGGAACTCATGCACGAAGCCCGACACAAGCGCGAGCTCGAGAGCAAGCGCGCGGCCGCCGGCGGCGTCGTCATCCATTCGCCCGCCACCCAGCCGCCCGCGCTTCCCGCCGCTCCCGCTCCAGAATCCGCCCTCCAGCTCCTCGGCCACCTCAAGGCCATGCTCGACGCCGGACTCATCGACGGCGACGAATACCAGACAAAGAAATCCGAGCTCCTCGCACGGATGTAATTCCGCTCGAACAGTAAACCTTCCCGCCAACCGCCAATCCCATGAAATTCGGCCTGCGCATTCCCTCGTTGAAGAAGCGCATCGCGGCGCGCACCTCGCCCGCCCGGTTCCTGCGCCATTCCCTTGGCCTCAAGGCTCCCCGCGGCCTCGGCTGGGTCACCAACCCAAAGCGCGCACTCTACAATCGCCTCTACAACCGCACCACCGTTGGCTGCCTCGTCGCCTGCATGGCTCTTCCCGCCGCACTCCTCGGCGCCGCCTTTGTCGGCTTCTCGCTCTTCCGCCCCTAACTCCGCCGGAGCGGCGACTTCAGTCGCCCGAAGCCAGAAGTCACTTTGGAAGTTGGACGTTGAGCGTTCAACGTTGGACGTTCGAAGCCAGTCGCAGCATCTCCTCTCCCATCCGGGTTAATCCGGAGGCCGCGGAGGAACGCGGAGGACTGCCGATGAAACAGCTAACGCCTAGTGAGGCCGAGGCCCGGATCTCTGCGATGGTGCCGAACGACTAAGACCTTCAGGCCCCATGGCCTGGGCACATAGAGAAAATGGTAAGGAAATCCGACCAGATTGGCTCTTCGCACCGGATCGCGCAGAAGAGGAAAGCCGCGTGGATTGGCTAGCGCCATGGCGACCCGGTCCAGAAGCGCCGCCAAGAAGCGCTCTGCCAGCTGGCATCCACCGTTGTTCTGATAGTAGGAATAGATTTCGCTCACCTCAGCTGCCGCCAGCGGATGGTAAGCCACTCTCATCCCTGACGGCGCACCGCCGCCAAAAATTCCTCATGGCTCAGCGCTATCGATGGATCCAGGTCCATCTCCAGACTACGCCGCTCGGCTTCCGCATGACCTTCGTCCTCATCGAGAAACATCCCGGGAAGCGACTCAAGTAACTCGGCCGCAAGCTGCGCCCGCTGCGCCTCAGGCAGCGCAAAGGCAAGCGCCTGGATCTCCGCAAGATTGGCCATCTCCACAGCATGCCCGATTTCCCCGTCGGTTCAAGGGGGATTCGGCGTTGGACCAGAAGTCACTTTGGAAGTTGGACGTTGAGCGTTCAACGTTGGACGTTCGAAGCCAGTCGCGTGGCATACCTTCGCCGGGATTTTCAACCACGGATCACACCGATTTTCACGGATGACCTCCGCCGGAGCGGCGACTTCAGTCGCCCGAAGCCAGATCGCGGCATCGGGCAACTTTCAACGTCCCATAGGGAAACCAACAAACATCCCCGGCGCATCCGCGCCGCGCCGCGCCCCCTTGCGGCTTGGGCAAATGTCTGGTAACTTTCGTCAATGACGGTTGAGCGATTGATCCAAGCCGCGCGCATGCTGCCACCCGACGAGCTCCAGCAGTTCGCCGACGCCCTTGCCGAGGAACTCGAGCTCGCCAGTGACCGGCTTTTCAACCACGCGGTGGCCAACGGCAAGTTCGACGTTCTGGCGCAGACCGCCGTGGCCGAACATCAGGCGGGCATGACCAAGCCCCTCGATGAAATCTTCGACCACCGCTGAGTTCCGCCGGCTGCTCGCGGAGTTGCCTCCCGAGGTCCGGAATCTGAGCGAATGAGGGCTCCCCCAAGGAGCGGCGACTTCCGTTCGAAGCCGATCGC
>JBILQA010000395.1:0-2676 GCA_044373535.1 Akkermansiaceae bacterium
TTGCAGGGAAAAGCCACCGCGGGCGCTGGGTGAGGAGCGGGGGCGCGGGGGAGCGTTCCTCATTTGTCCTGCAAGTCGTTCATTACGATTGGCTCCAACCCCGAGCGGGAAGGAAAACTTTACCTCACAAGAGAGGTGGGCTTGAATTGGAAGCTAGCGCGCCCGCGGGGCCATCCTTGGCATGAAAGAGCTTTTCGACATTCTTCTGCACCTTCAGGACCACCTGAACGAATTCACCCGGAACTACGGCCTATTAGTCTATGGATTGCTATTTCTGATTGTCTTCTGTGAGACGGGCTTGGTCGTGACGCCATTTCTGCCGGGTGACTCGCTGCTTTTCGCGGTTGGCGCGCTGGCGGCCGACCCGGACTCCGGCCTCAATCTCTGGGCCAGCATCGCGGTGCTTCTCGCCGCGGCCATCCTTGGCGACACGGCCAACTACTGGATCGGCCGGCGTTTTGGCGCCTGGGCGATCCGAACCTTCCCGCGGATCATCAAGCAAAGCCACTTGGACAAGACGTCGGACTTTTTTGCCCGCTACGGCGGGAAAACCATCATCATTGCGCGCTTTGTCCCGATTGTGCGCACCTTTGCGCCCTTCATCGCCGGCTCAGGACACATGAATTACCGCCGCTTCATGACCTTTAACCTCGTCGGTGCGCTTCTCTGGGTCGGCCTGATCCTGCCGGCAGGGTGGTTTTTCGGCAATATTCCGGTGGTGAAGAAGAACTTCGAGGTGGTCGTCTTGGGGATCATCGGCATTTCCCTTCTGCCCATCGCCATTGAACTGCTGCGTGCCAAGTTCTCCGCGGCCAAGACCTGCAGGGCCGACCCGTAAGCCGGAAATCTCGGCCGGCACGCGAGCTATGCCAGACGCGTAAAGCGCACCGACTCAAGCGCCGCCGAGCTGGTCCCGACCATTGCGAGAAACTCTCCCGGCTCGACGACGGGCCTGAAATCGCGCCCCGGGAAGGCCAGATCCGCATCGGTGATGACAAAGGTGACCATGCGAAGCTCCCCGGGCGCCAGGGTAACGCGCTGGTACCCCCGCAGCTCCTTGACTGGCCGGGTCACCGAGGCGACCCGGTCGCGCAGGTAGAGCTGCAGGGTCTCGCTGGCGGTCGTTGTGCCGATGTTGGTGATCTCCAAGGAAACGTGAAGCGATCCGCCGGGTGGCATTGCCGCGCAATCGACCCGGAGCTCTGAGCAGCGGAACTCACCATAGGTTAACCCGTGGCCAAAGGGGAAAAGCGCCGTGTTGGGCGCGTCGAGGTACTTCGAGGTGTATTGCAGGGCGGGATCAAATGGCCGGCCGGTGGGCTTCTCGCGGTAGGTCATGGGCACTTGGCCGACTTGATGGGGAAAACCCATCGTGAGTTTGCCAACCGGCGCGGCGGCGCCAAACAACACCTCGGCCAGAGCGAAACCGCCCTCGGTGCCAAGTGCCCATGCGTGAAGGATGGCGGGGAACGCGGCGGCCTCCCAGGAAAGGTCAAGCGGGCGGCCGCTCATTGTGACGAGCACACAGCGCTTGCCGGTCTGCAGGATGTGGGCGGCAAGCTCGCGCTGACAGAGTGGCAGGCGGATGTCGGTCCGGCTGGCGGCCTCGCCATGCATCTGCCAGCTCTCGCCGAGGACCAGGATGACGACGTCGGCTTGGCGCGCCACGCTGAGCGCCTCGGCAAGCGATGCGGGATTGGGCGCGTTGATCTCGCAGCCGGGGGCAAAAACCACCTCCCCCGGTGCCCCGAGCAGCGCGCGGATCCCGTCCAGCGGTGAGCTCGCCTGCGCCTCGTCGCCCGCGGCGATCCAGCAGCCGAGCATCTCGCGGCGGCTGGCGCCAAGCGGCCCGATGAGCGCCACCTTCTGGTTCTGCGCCAAGGGCAAAACCGCCGCCTCGTTCTTGAGCAGCACCATGGCCTCGCGCGCGGCCTCCCGGGCAAGCTGCCGAAACTCCGCGCTGAGCATGACGGACGCCGCCTTGGCCTGATCGCAGCGGGCAAACGGATCGGCAAAAAGCCCAAGGTCCCACTTGGTCTCGAGCACCCGCATCACCGCGGTATCAATTTGCGCCTCACTGACGGCGCCGGATTTCACCAGTTCGGGCAGCTCGCGGGAGAACGCCTCGGAGACCATGTCCATGTCGACGCCGGCATCCAGCGCCTGGCGCGCCGCGTCCGCATCCGTGGCCGCCGTGCCGTGGCACTTCATTTCCGCGATGGCCGTGTAGTCGGTGACGATCCAGCCGGAGAAGTTCCACTCGCCGCGCAGCACGTCGTTGAGGAGCCAGCGGTTTGCGCTTGCCGGGATGCCGTCGATCTCATTGAAGGACGTCATCACCGTACGGGCGCCCGCATCGATGGCCGCCCGGTACGGCGGAAAATACGTTTCCTCCATCGCGCGCCGGCTCATGTCCACCGTGTGGTAGTCCCGCCCAGCCATGGGCGCCCCGTAGAGGGCAAAATGCTTCACGCAGGCGACCACCGAGCTGGTGCTGGCGAAATCCTGCCCTTGGTAGCCGCGCACCATGGCCGCGGCAATCTTCGCCCCGAGCCATGGATCCTCGCCGGCGCCCTCGGCGACCCGGCCCCAGCGCGGGTCCTGCGAGATATCGACCATTGGCGAGAACACCCAGTGCAGGCCATCCGCCGCGGCCTCCACCGCCGCCGCCCGCGC
>JBILQA010000002.1:0-33935 GCA_044373535.1 Akkermansiaceae bacterium
TGAGGGAGGCGCCGAGGCAGGTGGTCAGATTGACGCGCTCAACCTCGCCGCCCGAGAGGGTACGGGTGGGCCGGTCCAGGGTGAGGTACCCGAGGCCAACCTCATCGAGGTAGGAAAGCCGGTTGGTGACCTCCGTGAGGATGAGCTTAAGGGTCGGATCAGCCGCGCCGGGCAGCGAGAGGGTGCCGAACCAACTGCGCAGCTCATTGACAGGCATCGACCAAAGGTCGGGAAGCGAGTTCCCGGCGATTTTGAAGCAGAGGGCGTCGGGCTGCAGGCGTTGGCCGCGGCACGACGGGCAGGTGGTGTAGGAGCGGTAGCGCGCGAGGAAGATGCGCACGTGCATCTTGTAGGACTTTGTCTCCAACCAGTCGAAGAAGCCCTTCACGCCATACCATGCGCCGGACTGCCAGAGCTCCTCGAGCGCCTCTGGGTCCATGGTTTGGTTAGTTTTACGGTCGCCGTAGTAGATCCAGTCGCGGGTTTGCTGGTCGAGGTCCTGCCAGCGGGTATTGACGTCGATGCGCCGTTCGCGGCAATTGCGCAGCAGGTCGGTTTGGCACTCGCCACCGCGCTCGCCGAGGAAGGGCTTGATGGCGCCCTGCTTGAGAGTGAGGCGCGGGTTGGGAACTGCCTTGTCGAGGTCGAGCCCAATGACCCGGCCAAAGCCGCGGCACTCAGGGCAGGCGCCCAGCGGGTTGTTGAACGAGAAAAGCGCCGGGGTTGGCTTGCGCAGGGTGAAACCGGTCTCCGGGTTGGTCCAAGCGGTCGTGAAGCTGCGCCCGCTGGCAGGCGCGGCCGCCGGGCGCACTTCCGCGCGGCCCTTGCCGAGGGCAAAGGCGGCCTCGAGCGCCTCGCGCAGCCGCGCGGAGCTGCCGGCGGTGACCGTTAGCCGGTCCTGGATGACCAGCAGGGAGCTTAGCGATTTTGGCAGGGCGAGGTCGGCGGGCGGCTCGTCGGTGCGCATGACGGCGCCATCCAGCAGCACGCGCAGGTAGCCTTGCTGGTGGAGGAGGCCAAACAAAGCCGCGGCCGGGGTTTCAGGCGGGACGGGGATCGGGAAGGTGATGAGGACGGCCTGGGAGCGGAGATTTTTCTGTGTCCAAGCGGCGGCTGATTCCGGGCTGTCCGGTTGGATGACGGCGCCGGTGTGCGGATCGTGGCCAAGGGCAACACGCGGGAACAGGAGCTTCAGGTAGTCGTTGATCTCCGTGATGGTGCCAACCGTCGAGCGGGTGGTGCGGACGTTGTTTTTCTGCTCAATGGCGATGGCCGGCGGAATGCCGTCGATGTGGTCGACGGCCGGCTTGTCCATGCGGTCAAAGAACTGGCGGACGTAGGGTGAGAAGGTCTCGACGTAGCGGCGCTGGCCCTCGGCGTAGAGGGTGTGGAAGGCAAGCGACGATTTGCCCGACCCCGACGGGCCGGTGACGACGGTGATTTTCCCGCGCGGGATCTCCAGGTTGATTCCCTTGAGGTTATGCTGGCGCGCGCCGCGGATGCGGATGGCATCGGGCGTGGCGGGCGCGGGAACGGGGCGGTTCTTGCTTGGCACGCCCGCAAAGTAGCGGGCTTGGCGCGCGGCGCTACTCGAATTCCAACTTTGCGCGGCGCGCGGAGGCTAACGGTCCTCCCGCGCCCCCGCGCCGCTGCGAGACCCTGAACCCGTCCGCCGCAGCGCCCGGTGGCACCCCGGGCGCCCGCAGCGCCACTTTCGCACTTCGACTTTCAGGCCGTCGACTTGCTCAGAAGTGGATCGCATGCCCCTCGGCAGCCAAAGTCGCCTCGTGGACGACTTCCGACATCGTCGGGTGGGCGTGGATGGTGGCGTGGATTTCCTCGGAGGTGAGTTCCTGGTCAAGCGCCAGGCCAAGCTCGGCGATGAGTTCGGTGGCGTTGTCGCCGATGATGTGGGCGCCAAGCAACTCGCCGTGCTGCTTGCCGTAGATGAGCTTGGCGAATCCATCGGGCTCGCCCGCGGCGATGGCCTTGCCGATGGCCGCAAACGGGATCTTGCCAACCACATACTCGATGCCATCCGCCTTGAGTTGGCGCTCGGTCTTGCCCACCGAAGCGACCTGCGGGTGGCAGTACGTGCAACCGGGGAAGTTCTTCACCTTGCGCGGCGTGTGGCCCTCAAGGAAGAGCCCTTCAATGGCCTGGATGGCCTCGAACGAGGCGACATGGGCCAACCATGGCGGGCCAATGATGTCGCCGCAGGCGTAGACGTTTGGAATCGACGTCTCATAGCGCGGGCCGGTTTTGATGTAGCCGCGATCGAGCTCGGGCTCCAGCCCGCCTGGCAGAACCGGCTGGATGCCGATGGCGATCAGGCAAACCTCGGCCTTGAGCGTTTCCTTGCCCTTGGGGCCCTCGACGCTCACGGAGACCGCGTCGCCATGGTCCTCGGTGGCCGTCACCTTGGTGTCCGTCAGGCAGCGGATCCCCTGCTTGGTCAGCGACTTCTGCAGTGCATCGCCGATCTCGTCATCCTCCACGGGCAGCACCCGCGGCTGCATCTCAATGAGCGTCACCTTGGTGCCAAAGGCGTTGTAGATGTAGGCGAACTCCACGCCGATGGCGCCCGCGCCGATGATGATCATCTCCTTGGGCTGTTTCTCGAGAACCATTGCCTCTTTTGATCCGATGACTGACTTGCCGTTGATCGGCAGGGTCGGCAGGCCGCGTGACTTGCAGCCGGTCGCAATCATGATCTTCGCCGTCTCCAGCGTCTGTTTCTTGCCATCCTTGTCGGTGACTTCCACCTTGCCGCCAGCCGTCACCGCGCCAAACCCGCGGATGTAGTCGACTTTGTTCTTCTTGAACAAAAACTCGATTCCGCCGGCCAGCTTGTCGGCCACTTTGCGCGAGCGCTGGATGACCGCGGACCAATCGTAGCGGAAATTGTCAAAGGAGAAGCCAAACTCGGCGGCGCGGTGGGTCAGGGTGTGCATCAACTCGGCGTTCTTGAGCAGCGCCTTGGTCGGGATGCACCCCCAGTTCAGACAGGTCCCGCCAGCGCGGTCGACTTCCACACAGGCGACTTTCTTGCCAAGCTGCGCGGCGCGGATTGCCGCGACGTATCCGCCGGGTCCTCCGCCGATGACAATGAGATCGTAGACCATGGAAATGAAGATATTGAGTTGAGTTGGCGACCGTCGCGGAGCCCTCCGCCGGCACGCGGCGAACCCTGCCCGCCACACCGCAAAAAGTCAACGGATCAGCAACAACCGGGTTTGCCCGCCCCCACCGGCCCCGCTGGCCACGCAATGTCCAGAGCCTCAGGGGCGCGTCGTTGGGTTGCGCGGGGCCGCCAATTCACCTACGCTGCCTCCCGTGCCCCTGCCCATGCGCCTCATTTGCCTCGTTCTTGCGCTCGTCCCGCTGCTTGCCGCGGCGGCGCCCAAAGCGCCCAAAGCGCCCGACATCGTCATCTTTCTCTCCGATGGCCATGGCCAGCAGGACTCGAGCCTTTATGGCAATCCGGAGGTCCGCACGCCGGAAATGGAGCGGCTCGCTGGCGATGGAATGACGTTTTCGCGCGCCTACAGCGGCTCACCGAGCAGCGTGCCGGCCCGCGCGGTGCTCATGACCGGCTTGATGCCAGCCCGCAATGGTGCGGTGGCCAACACCCTCGGCATCGCCGGCGATGTCCGCACGCTTCCCGCCATCCTTGGCCGCGCAGGCTACCGCTGCGTCCGCATTGGCATGGATGACCTCCAGCCGCCCACCAGCTATCTGGATTTCGAGACCATCCCGGGCGAACAGGCCGCCGCGGAAAAAAACCAACTTGTCCCGGAAGTCCTTGAGGCCTTTCTGGCCAATCGCCCAAGGGATGATTCCCGGCCCTTGTTGGTGCTCGTCTCCTCCCGCAGGCCCGCCGCGCCATGGCCGGCGGCCACCACCATCGATCCGGCCGCCATCACCTTGCCGCCCACCCAAGTCCCCACCGCCCAGGCGCGCGAGGCCCGCGCGCGCTACCTCAGCGACGTCATCCGCATGGACGCCGAGCTGGGGAAAATCTACTCCGCCGCGCGCGCCAAACTCGGTGAGAATCTCCTCTTCATCTACACTTCCACCCACGGGCCGCAGTTGCCCTTTGCCCAGGACACCCTCTACGACGCCGCCATCCGCGTGCCCATGATCATCGCCTGGCCCGCCCACACCCCTCCGGGATCACGCAACCCGGCCATGCTCAACCACGCCGATCTAACCGCCACACTGCTCGACGTCGCCAAGGCCAAGGCCCCGACCGACCTTGATGGCCGCTCGTTCGCCAAGCTGCTGGAGGCGGGAGGCCCAACAACCCACCGCGACACCCTGTTCGCCACCCACACCGCGGACGGCGCGTCCAACGTCTATCCGATCCGCGGCCTGCGCACAGAGACCCACAAATTCATCATGAACCTCCATCCGGAGTTTCTTTTCACCACCTCGCTCGACGCCGCTCCCGGCGGGCAAAACCCTCTCTGGCAGTCATGGGTCGCGGCCGCCGCGCTCGACCCGGCCGCCGCCGCGCGGGTTCATGCCTATCAGGTCAGGCCGCCCCTCGAACTTTACGACCTCTCAAAGGATCCATTCGAACTCAACAACTTGGCCACCCGCCCGGAGCACCGCGAAACCCTCGACAAGCTGCGCTCAAGGCTCCTCGCATGGATGGTCGGGCAGGGCGACCGCCGGTCGGTTGTCGGCCAAGCGCAATTGATCCCGCGCGCCGCTCCGGTGGGACCGCGGGCTAAAACTCCCGGCGCGCCCTAGCCACGCCTCCGCGCCCGGCTGGCCCGCCGCCGCGGGCACGATTTCCTCCTTGCGACCGGAGGGTGTTCACGCCACTCTCTAACTACCGGAATGCCCTGTTGGGCGCTCCTCATACTAACGGGCAATTGCCCACCAAAAACCGAAAACAGAATGAAAACGACCAAACGCATGCTGCGCAAGGGCTTCACCCTCGTGGAGCTCCTTGTTGTTATCGCCATCATCGTGGCGCTCGCCGGTCTGGCGACACCCGCGATTCTCAAACAGATCAAAGAAGCCCACACGGTGCAGGCGACGAGCAACGCTCGTCAGGTTTACACCCTGTTGATGCAGTTCGGCCAAGACTGGGACAGCTTCCCGGATGACACAACCGCGCCGCGCCTCAAGGACTACGCGGCCGAGGGTGGCCCGACGGAGTTGACCGGCACGACGTCCAATGCGCATCTGCGCCAGCTCATCGCCGGCGGTTATGTGAACTCCGAGGACATCTTCTACACCAAGGGCCCAACGACCAAGAAGCCTGACAACGCGATGAAAGGCTCGGAAGCCCTCAAGGCGGGGGAAGTCGGCTTCGGCTACATCCTCATCAATGACAAGGCACAAAGCACGTCGGGCAATGCCGGCTGCCCGGTGCTCGTCACGCCCTTGAAGGATGGCGCGTCGGGCGCGGTCTTCGACCTCGAAACCTTCAACAAGAAGGCTGTGGTGCTGCGCCTGGATGGTTCGGCGATGAGCGAGAAGCTGACCCCTGCAGGTAAGGTTCTCGTCGGCGCCGGCAAGGACCTCCTCGACACCGGCACCGACTCGGTCTGGGGCGACAAGACCCCGAAGCTCAACCTGCCGATTCCCAAGTAATCAGCGAGGGCCGCGAAGGCCCCAAGATCTAGCAGGGTGATGGAGCAATCCATCACCCTGTTTTTTTATGTTGGAGCAGTGCCGTCAGCCCGCGGCAAGGACCGCGGTAACAACCTTGGCGGGTTCTACGCCGGTGAGTTTCTGGTTGAGCCCCTGGAAGCGGAAGGTGAAGCGGTCGTGGTCAAAGCCGAGGCAGTGGAGAAGGGTCGCGTTGAGGTCGCGCACATGCACGGGGTTCTCGAGGATGTTGTAGGAATAGTCATCGGTGAGCCCGTAGCTGGTGCCCGGCTTGATGCCGCCGCCGGCGAGCCACATGCTGAAGCAGCGGCCGTGGTGGTCGCGCCCGCTGCCAAGCGCGCCCTGGCTGTAGACGGTGCGGCCGAACTCGCCGCCCCAGATGACCAGGGTGTCGTCCAACAACCCGCGCTGATGGAGATCGCTAACAAGCGCGGCGGACGCCTGGTCGGTGTCGCGGCACTGGTTGGCAAGCTGGACGGGGAGGTTGTCGTGGTTGTCCCAGCCGCGGTGGAAGAGCTGGGTGAAGCGCACGCCGCGCTCGGCCATGCGGCGTGCCAGCAGGCAGTTGTAGGCGAAGGTGCCGGGCCTGCGGGCATCCTCGCCGTAGAGGGCAAAGGTCGCTGCGGGCTCGGAGGAGAGGTCGGCAAGTTCGGGTGCGGAGGCCTGCATGCGGAAGGCCATCTCGTACTGGCTGATGCGCGTGAGGATTTCCGGGTCGCCGACTTGCTGGTGGTGGATCTGGTTGAGTGCGGCGAGGTCATCCAACATGGCGCGGCGGTCGCCACGCGAGACGCCGGCCGGATCGTTGAGGAAGAGCACGGGGTCGTTGCCGCTGCGGAACTGGACGCCCTGGTGGTTGGACGGCAGGAAGCCGCTGCCCCAGAGGCGCGAGAAGATCGGCTGGCCGGGATTCTTGCCGGTGCCCTGAGAGACAAGCACCACATAGGCGGGCATGTTTTGGTTGATGCTGCCAAGGCCATAAGAGACCCATGACCCCATGCTGGGCATGCCGGGAAACTGCGAGCCAGTATTGATGAAGGTGATACCCGGATCGTGGTTGATCGCCTCGGTATGCATCGAGCGGATCACCGCGAGGTGGTCGGCTACCTTGCTGGTGTAGGGGAGCAAATCGCTGATCCACTGGCCGCTCTGGCCGCGCTGGCGAAACTCCGCAAGGCTCTTGCACACCGGCAGCGTGCTTTGCCCGGAGGTCATCCCGGTGAGTCGCTGGCCGCGGCGCACCGAGTCGGGCAGGTTGCTGCCGTGCAGGCGCTCAAGCGCCGGCTTGTAGTCAAACAAGTCAACGTGCGACGGCCCGCCGGACTGGAACAGATAGATAACGCGCTTGGCGCTGGGAGCGAAGTGCGGGTAGGGAGCGGCCGGCGGTGTAGCCGCGGGCGCATCGGCTGCCAGCAGGCTGCGCGCGGCGATGCCGCCGAGGCCGAGGCCGGTGAGCCCGAGGAAGCTGCGGCGCGACAGGTTGGCGAGGTGGGACTCGAGCGGGTTCATGGCCGGGTGATTGCTTCGTCGAGGTTGAGCAAGGTGCAGCCAAGCATCCCGTAGGCGGCCAGGCGCGCGGCTTGCGCGTCGCTGGCGGTTGGCATCTCTAGCAGGCTGCGCGCGGCGGCGGGATCTTGCGCGTAGCGCGCCAG
The DNA here is from genome assembly GCA_044373535.1 of Akkermansiaceae bacterium. GTDB lineage: Bacteria > Verrucomicrobiota > Verrucomicrobiia > Verrucomicrobiales > Akkermansiaceae > JBILQA01. Next base: position 7,281 of record JBILQA010000002.1, read on the forward strand.
GTGGCGTGCCAGCGCGGCTGATAGCACCTGTTGTTCGGCGGGTGTGGGGGCGCGTCCGGCGATCAGGCGGAAGCCGAAAGCGATGTGCTCGGACGGTGTCTCCGAGCCGCTGGCGAGCATGCGCCGGCCAAGGGCCAGGCCCGCTTCGACGAACTGCGGATCGTTGAGCAGAACGAGCGCCTGCAGCGGCGTGTTGGTTTGGCCGCGTTGTTGGGCGCAGGTTTCGCGCGTCGGCGCGTCAAACAACCCAAGGGTCGGCGGCGGCGAGGTGCGCTTCCAGAAGGTGTACAAGCTGCGCCGGTGGTGGGAGGCCTGCCGCCCCGGATAGAAATGCTGCGCGGTGAAAACGGTGGGATGGCCGAAGTGGCTGATCTCGCGCCAAAGTTCCGGCTGCGGCGGATGCACGCTGGGACCGCCAACAGCCGGGTCTAGCAGCCCTGCGGCGGCCAGCGCGGCGTCCCTGAGGATCTCGGCGCCAAGCCGGGTGCGCGGGGAACGCGAGAGCAGCTCGTTGCGCGGGTCCTTGGCAAGCGCTTGCGGGGTGGCGGCGGCCGACTGGCGGTAAGTTTCCGAGGTTAGGAGGGTGCGCAGAACGTGGCGCACGTCCCAGTGGTGCTCGGTGAAATCCACGGCGAGCCAATCAAGCAGCTCGGGGTGGGTGGGCCATGTTCCCTGGCTGCCGAAGTCGCCGGCGGTTTCGACGAGCCCGCGGCCGAAGATCATCTGCCAGAGGCGGTTGACCTCAACGCGCGCGGTCAGCGGATGGCGCGCATCGGTGATCCAGCGGGCCAGATCCAGGCGCGTTGGGTTGGGGCCGGCGACGAGCGGCGGCAAGATCGCCGGCACCCCGGCGCTGACTTCCTCGCCAGGCTGGTCATAGAGGCCGCGGATGAGGACTTGGGTTTTGCGCAGCTCCGGATGGTGGTCCATGACCATCACCGTGGTCTTGCCGCGCGCCACATCCCGGCGCAGCACCTCGATTTCAACCGCCAGGCTGGCCAGCACCGAGCGCATCCGTCCGGCCAGCGGATCGCCCGAGGCCATAAATCCCTCGTTGAGCGCGCGCCAATGGGCCGCCTGACGCTGCGGCGGGGCCAGCGCCAACGCTTCGGCAAGGGCGGCCGCGGAGCTCGGCGCGGGGGTTTGCTTGGCCTCCCAGGCACTGCGGGCGGCGACGACCGGGGCGGTGGGGTGGAGCTGGAGATATTCCAGCTCGGCGATGCGAGCGCGCAGGCCGGCCATCCCCCCCTGCGCGAGAGGCGGGGTGTAGTCCATCAGCGGCGGCGTGTTGGCGTTGGTCTCACCCAGGCCCGGCTCGGAGCTGGTGTTGAAGAAGGCGAAAAACCTATAGTATTCCTTCTGTGTAATCGGGTCGAACTTGTGATCGTGGCACTGGGCGCACTTCAGGGTGAGGCCAAGGGTGGTGCTGGCAACCGCGTCGACCTTGTCGATGACACCGGCCACACGGTACTCCTCCGGGATGATCCCGCCCTCGTGGGTGCTCATGCCATTGCGCAGAAATCCGGTGGCCGCTCGCTCGTCGGGTGTTCCGCCCGGGATCAGGTCGCCGGCAATCTGGTCGGTTAGGAATTGGTCGTACCGCTGGTTCTGGGCAAAGGCGTTGATCACCCAGTCGCGCCATGCCCAGGCGTCGCGGTGGTCGTCTATGGAGAAACCGTTAGTGTCCGCATAGCGCGACGCGTCGAGCCACGGCAGCGCGAGGCGTTCGGCGCAGTGCGGCGAGGCTAACAGGCGGTCGACCAGCCGCTCCCAACGGTTAGCGGGGGGCTCGGCGAGATAGCTGGCGATGTCGGCGGGTGAGGGAGGCAGTCCGGTGAGGTCGAGGAAGACGCGGCGCACCAGGGTGGGGTCATCGGCGGGGGGAGCAGCGGGCAGTTGGGCGCTGGTGAGTTTGGCGCGGATGAAGGCATCGACGGGATGGCCGGCGGGATCGCCAGGGAGCGGGGATTTTTCAGGCGCGACAAAGGCCCAGTGGGGCTGATAGGCGGCGCCCTGGGCGATCCAGGTTTCCAAGCGATTAATCTGGTCCGGGGTCAGGCGCGCGCGGTGGGAATCGGGCGGTGGCATGACAAGCTCCGGATCGGGGGACCTGACCCGCTTGAGCAGTGCGCTGGCCGCGGGTTTGCCGGGAACAATCGCCGGGCCGCCGTCGCGCTCGGCAAGCGCATCCTCACGCAGGTCGAGACGCAGCTTGCCGCCGCGGTGCTTCTCGTCCTGGCCGTGGCAAGGGAAACAGTTCTCCGAGAGGATCGGGCGGATGTCCCGGTTGAAGGCGGGAGCGGCCGCGGCACCCGGCGCCAGAAAAAGCCCGCCAAGAGCCAGCAGGCACGCGGGAACGGGTGATGGCGGAAGCAGCAACATGGTCAAAAACAGCTCGTTGCGAGGCGCTTAGAAAAAAGCTACGCGTGATCAGCAGGGGAAGTTGCGTTGTTTCTTGTCCTCACGGGCGGGCGTGGGATGTTTGGCGCGTGGACACCCTGACGATTGCCCAATTAAAATCCAAGGCTGGAGAAACGCCAATGGACGCGGCTGTCGCCGTGCAACTGCAATCGCGCAGCAACCGCACGACGCGCGCGGGCAAGCCGTATCTTGAGTTGGCCTTTGCGGATGCGACCGGGAGCTTTGCCCTCAAGGTCTGGGGCGACCGCCCACAGTTCCACGATGCGGCCCAGCTGCCGGAACATGCCTGCCTTACGCTCAACGGGTCATGGACGCAAGGCCAGTATGGTATCGATTCCTCCGGCTGGGAGTTTAAGGTGCTTGGCGAGAGCGAGCGGGAAAATTTTCTCGCCGGCGATGCGCAGACCGCGGAGGTGCAGAAGCGCGACTGGGAGGCAATCAGTGGTTTGCTCGCCACGGTAAGCGATCCACGGCTCGCGGCGCTGTGCCGCAGCTTTTTGGGTGAATTTGGCCCGCGGTTCCGGCGAACGGCGGCGGCGCGCAAGAACCACCATGCGCGGCGTGGCGGACTCGTTGAGCATGTCGCCCAGATGATGCGCAGCGCAGAGGCCGTCTGCCGGGTCTATCCGGATCTCAACCGTGACTTACTCCTCGCCGCCGTGCTTTTCCACGATTGCGGAAAGCTCTGGGAGAACACCTACCTCGGCAATGGCTTCAGCCAGAGCTACACGCTCCACGGCGAGCTGCTCGGCCACATCCCCATTGGGCTGGAAATCGTCAACAAGCTCTGGCGCGACTTATTCACCACCAGCGCCAGCGGCGAGTGGCTCACGCTCCAGCCGAGCTCCGAGGACGTCCGCCTGCACCTCCTGCACCTCGTTGCCAGCCACCATGGCCAGTACGATTTTGGCTCCCCGACGTTGCCGCGCACCCCGGAAGCATGGGCACTTCACTGCATCGACAACCTCGACGCCAAGCTCGAGATGATGAAGGATGCCTACGCCCACTCCCAGCAGCTTGCCGAGGGCATCTACGAGCGGCATTTCCCGCTGCCCACCAATCTGGTCGCTCCCCTACAAAGTTTTGTCCCCGAGGAGGCCGCAGCGCGCGCCCAGGAACCTCCGGACAACCCGCTTCCGGGGATGTTTTCCTTGTAAAATCAACGATTTCCGCCGGCCGCAATGTTTTTAAAATTTCGCCCTTGCGTTTTCTCGGCACCCTAATTATCCCTTTTGCGCCTCGACTAGTGGGGTTTGTGTTGTTGTTGTTTTTCGGGGGAGGAGGCCGCAGGGCTTCCTCCCCTTTTTCTTGGCCTTTTGGTTGTTTCGGCCCGTGGATGGGTTTTTTTCAGGGCTGGGGAGGATTCCCGCGAGGAACGGCTCGGCCCGTGCTTGCCAAGCGTGGGGGAGAGGCCTATCCCCTTCGCGCCCATGGGAAACGGAATTGCCATCATCACCTCCGGCGGCGACGCCGCGGGCATGAACCCCGCCGTGAAGTGCTGCGTTGAGTACGCCAGCGAGAAGGGACTTGTCCCGCATGTCGTCTATGACGGACTGCGCGGCCTGATTGACAATGACATCGAGCTGGCGACGCGCGACACGGTGTCAGGCATCATGCACCGCGGCGGCACGGTGCTGCGCTCGTCGCGCTCGGAACGGTTTTTTGAGTACAAGTTCCGTGAGCAGGCGTACGAGAACCTCAAGGCGCGCGGCATCAGCAAGCTCATCATGATCGGGGGTGACGGATCGTTCCGCGCGGTCAACCAGTTCCATGAGGACTTCGGCATCGCCTTCGCGGGCATCCCGGCGACCATCGACAACGATATCGCTGGCACCGACTACTGCCTCGGGGTGGACACCGCGTTGAACATGATTCGCCAGTCGATCGATAGCATCCGTGACACGGCCACTTCGTTCAACCGCGCGTTTGTCATCGAGGTGATGGGCCGCCACTGCGGCTATCTCGCGATGGTCAGCGCGCTCACCGCGGGAGCCGAGATTTGCCTCGTCCCGGAGCTTGCCTACGACCTCGACTCGCTCGGCGCACGCCTGCAAAATCAGCTCAAGGCTGGCCGGTCCTACATCCTGGCGGTCGTCGCGGAAGGGACCAAGATGGGTGACTATCTTACGCGCTGGATGGGCGACGTGTTGCACATGGACACGCGCTTGACGGTTCTCGGCCACGTCCAGCGCGGCGGCTCGCCGACGGTGCGCGACCGCATCATGGCCTACAACTTTTCCGTGGCTGCGCTGGATGCCCTCGCCGCGGGTGAGACGAACCGGATCATGGTCTTCCGCGAGGGGACCTACGGGCATTTGCCGATCCAACAGGTGGCGGACTCGAAGTATGTCTTGGAATCCTCGCTCTTAAAGCTTTGCGCGCCGCTATGCCGGTGATGCGGGCCGATTGACAGGCACTGCCAGCTTCCCTTACGTTGCGAGTTATGCAGGCAACCCCTCCGGCGGCACCCGGGAAAACCCTAACCTTCCGCTTGAGCGTGGGGGTCGTGGCGGTCATGGGGTTTGCCCAGGTGATTTGTCTGGGCTTGGGGCTGACGATGCGCCTGGAACGGCTCGGCTCGGGTCGCGAAGTCGTCGAGGTGGTGCGCTACCTGCCGGCGGCGCAGGAAACTCCGCCACCTGCGGCTCAGGGCGCGCCTGACGAGCACAATCAAGCGGCCAAGTGGCCGATAGCGCCGGATCCGGAGCTGGCCGATTTGGCCGAGGTGGCACCGGCGCCGCCCTTCGAGAAGCCGCCGCTGCCGCCGCCGCCGGGGTTGAAGACGCCGACGATTCAGGATCCAGTGGTGGCGAAATTAGTCGGCGAGGCGCGCCAGGCGCGGGTGGCTGAGGACATGCGCATCGCGACGATCAAGCTGAAGGAGGCCGAGAAGCTCGCGGCGGACGATCCGAACGTCTTGTACGAGTTCGGCATGGTCTACGAGGTGATGGGGATTTACGATTTGGCCAGCAGCTACTACCAGCGCGTCTATGAGCTGGGCACCACCGGCGCGGGCACCCTGTATGAGGAAGCGGCGCGGAAAATCAGCGTCGGGTTTGCCCAACCGGAAGACCAGATCGGGCGCTTGAGTTTGGGCCGCACGCGCATTTTCAAGGAGGATCCGCCCGAGGGCGGTCAGCGCGTGGTGATCACCATTCCGGTCTATGGGGCTCCTGGAGCGGATTTTGTCGCGGATGATCTTGAGGTGAAGGTGACGTTTTTTGAGCAGGACAAGGATCTGGAGATTGGGCCGATTGGGGGCGACCACCAGCCAGAGCCCAAGTGGCTCACGGCGCCGGTCGATTGGGCCGGACAAGGCGAGGAATTGCTGCAGATCAGCTATGTGACGCCGGCCCCCAGCGTGCAGGACGCGCACCTGTTTGGCGCACGGAAGTATTACGGCCAAGTTGTTGAACTCTTCTATAAGGGCAAGCTCACCGACAGCCAGGCATGGCCGCGCCATCTGGCGCAAAAGATGAATACCCAGGAGGAAGTTCCGATGTTTCTCGAGGACAACAACCTGCCTCTGGACTACAACATCCAGAATCCGATCCTACCGCAACGGGTCCGCTGAAGTCCACCCCCCCTACGCCTTTGTTTCCCCATGGATGATCTTTCCGTTTCCCCGCCGCCTTGCCAAGCACTTGGCGACTATGACCTAGCCAAGCTTCTCGAGCAGGGGCAGCTGACCCGAACCTTCCTGGCCGTCCAGCGCTCGGTGAATCGCGAAGTGCTGCTTGACCAATTGCGCGAGGAGCTCGCCACGCCGGAGATCATCGAGGGATTTTTTGCCGATGTGCGGGCCAAGGCGGCCATTGACCATCCGCTTATCGGCTCGGTTTATGAGGCGGTTAGCCGGCCGGACGCGCATTTTTTCACCCATGAGAAGCTCGCCGGCCGATCGCTGTTAGAGCTAGCGGAAGCAGGGGTGCAGCTGGCGCCTTTGGAGATGGCGCGGCTGCTCAAGCGCGTGGCGGATGCCAACCTGTATCTGGAAGCGCGCGGCATCTGCACGGCCGCGCTGGCCCCGGACCATGTGTTCGTCGAGGACCAAGGGCTTACGCGGATGGTTAACATGGCCATGGCCGGGACGCGCAGCGAGCACGCGTATGTGGCCGATATCCAGATGCTTGGCCATTTCCTTGGAGATCTTATTGGCACCGAGATCGAAGGCTCCACCAGGGTGCGCACCCTGCTCGGATGGATGGCCGACCTCCAACGCAACCAACCGCTGACTTGGGAACAAATCCTCAACTACGCTGAACAAGTTGAGCAGCAACTCACCGCCACGACCTTCGCGGCCCAGCCAGCGCCAACTCGCCGGGCCGACGAGCGCCCGCCGAAGAACCTGCCGATCATGATCGCCGGGATCGCTGTGGCGCTCGCCGTGGTTATTGGAGCGGCATGGCTCGTCACGCGGCCGAGTGAGCCCAAGGCCCCGCGGCAGAGGGATCTCTCCGCTGTCGTCACGGTGCCGGCGGGAACTTATCCGACGCCCGACGAGTCGAGGGTCGAGCTGGGCGCCTTCCGGATCGATGCGCACGAGGTATCCATCGGTGAATATCAAGTGTTCCTCACCGAGCTGGGCATTCTCGAGACGGCGGCCAAAAACGCGTTTGACCATGTCGAGCAGCCAGCCAGTAAGCCAAGCCATGCGCCGGACGGATGGGAGGCAATGCTTGCTGCGGCCAAGTCCGGCGGCCTCTGGCAAAATGCGCCGATTGATCTCAACTACCCGGTCGTGCGCATCGACTGGTGGGACGCCTATGCCTACGCGCGCTGGAAACATGGCCGACTGCCCACTCAGAACGAATGGTTTGCAGCCGCCAGCCAGGGCGCTGGAGACCTTGCCCAACTCCGCGCGGCCGCTTGGGGCCCGGTTGATGCGGAGTCGCCGGACATTCTCCCGAACGGCTTGCACGGGATGGCGGGCAATGTGGCCGAGTGGACTGGCGAAAACGAACTGAACCCATCGGTGCCGATGGCTCCGCGGCGGCCGCTCGTGATTGGCGCCTCGCATGCCCAACCTGCAGGCGGGGCGAAGGCGCGCGAGTGGGTTGACGCGCGCTCATTGCGCCGCGATGATCTCGGCTTCCGGGTGGTCTACGACGGCGGGGAGTGACGGAAATGCTCCCAGCCAGTCGCCCCTTGCGGGGTGGCGGGCTGCCCAGTGAGTCGACCCACCGGGGTGAGCGGAAGCGTGGGGAACTGCTCGGCCCAGGCGAGCAGAAGTTCTCCGAGCCCATCCGCCGGCAGCGTGACGAGCAGCTCGTAATCCTCCCCGTCGTTGAGCGCCGCAGCCACCGAGCTACCCGGCGTGCGCGGCAGGGTGGCTTCATCAAGCGCCCAACCACAGCCACTTGCAGCGGCCAAGCGGGGCAGGTCGCGGCCCAGGCCATCGGAGAGATCCATCATCGCGGTGGCCCCGCGCTGCGCGAGCCATTTCCCCTGAGCGAGCCGAGGGAGGAAATTCAGATGCTTCCCGGCAAGCGATCCGCCGAGTTCGCCAGTCACCGCGACGACATCGCCAGCTCGCCCGGTGCTGCGCAGGACGGCGATTTCGCGCCCGACCGTGCCGGTGGCTGCCACGGTGATGACCACGGCTGATCCCTGCGGCACGGCGGTTGTCTCGCCACCGGCGAGCACTCCACCGCATAGGTCCATCGCCCGGCGCATCCCAGCGTAAAGCCGCTCAACCCAGCTAACTGGCATATCCGGCCTGAGCGCCACGGTCACCAGATACGCTTCGGGCTCGCCGGCCATCGCGGCGATGTCGCTGGCCACCCGTGCAATTGCCTTCCAGCCAACCGCGGAGGGATCCGCCTCAGGAAGGAAGTGAATTCCCTCGACCAAGGCGTCAGTCTTCAAGAGCAGGAGTGACTCACGTCCCTCGTCCCATATTGCGCAGTCGTCGCCCGGGCCAACGGTCAGCTGCCTGGTCGTTCCAAAGCCAGCCACCAGCCGCCTGATGAGCTCGTCCTCGCCAATTTCACTGAGCTTTTTCATCCGTGCACCCGGAGAAGAATCCGTGGCAGCAGCGAAACGACCACCGTCGTCACGTTGAACAAGGCATGCAGCGCGATTGGCGCCCAAATCGATCCCGTCCGCTCGTAGAGCAGCGCAAGCAACATCCCCAAGAAAAACAAAGTCGGCAGCGCGGCGAGTTCATTGTGGGCCGTGGCAAAAATCAATCCGCTCATGACACAACCGAAACTCACTCCGGAAAAACGCCGCAACACCGGATAGAGATAGCCACGGAAAAGCAATTCCTCGGTCATGGGAGCCACCACCACCACGGCGAGCGCCAGCACCCCGAGGAGCACCGGGTCATCGCTGGACTGCAGAATAAGCACCGCCTGCTGGACCGGAGATTCCCGCAAAAGTTGCTCAACCCACTGGATGTAATGGCTCGCCTCCAACGCCCAGGCAAACGTCCAGGTGGCCACCAGCCCCGCCGGCGCAAGCAGAAACACCCACCGCCACCCACGCCACCGCAGGCCGAAAAAGCGCACCAGATCCACCCGCGGCGCAAGCACCGCAAGCACCATGCCCGCAAGGACCATCTGCAGCGTCATTGAGACGACAAGCGCCAAAACGCCCAACTGCGGCGCATCCCCCGACCGCTCCCACGGCTTGTCGTGATAGTGCAAAGCAAAATAGAGCAGGAAAATCGCGCCCGCAACGAGAAGGTCCACGGGTCCGAGCCTCTGCGCCTCACCCTGTGCCGGCACAACGCTGCGCGTCACCCGGTATAACACCATCCCCACCACCGCAAAAACCGCGCAGATGATAAAGATGTCATGAATGATTTGATATTTCAGCATGATAGCCGCTGCTCGCCCGGGCACTCTGCCCCTCGCGGGGCGGGAAATCCACCCCATAAATCCGCCCGCCAAAGGCGCCAGTCCGCCAGGCTCATCGGTCCCCCAACAAAGTGCCGCCACGTTGACCTTAAGGCCCACGTATGGCCAAGCGCGCCACCGCCTAAATCCAAATTCTTTGTTTTGGTATCGCGGCGCGCGTCTGCTATCTGAAGGCTCCCCCCCGGCAAGGCAAACCCTTCCCCAATGGACAACTCGACGCCAATTTCCTTTTCACCTCCCACTCTCGAAGAACTCGATCGGCTTCTCGATGCCTATGATTTCAAGGCATTCATTGCACAAGGCGGGATGGGCGCCGTGTATCATGCGCTGCAGCGCTCGCTTGACCGGGAAGTAGCGATCAAAATCCTGCCGCGTGAACTCGGTGCGGACCCTGGCTTTTACCGCAGCTTTGAGACTGAGGCCCGGGCGATGGCCAAGCTCAACCATCCGAACCTCATCGCGGTCTATGATTCGGGCAGCGTCGACGGGATGCTCTATATCGTGATGGAGTTGGTCACTGGGGAGTCGCTCTACCACAAGTACTACCACCAGCGGGTTGAGCCCAGCGAGGTGATCCGATTAATCAAAGGGATTTGCAGCGGGCTTGCCCATGCGCATGAGAATGATGTCATCCACCGCGACATCAAACCGGCCAACATTATCCTCAACGCCAAGGGCGAGCCGAAAATCGGCGACTTTGGTCTCGCCCAGTCCGCGGGCATGGGCGACGGATCGGGTATTGTCATGGGCACGCCGGGCTATAGCGCCCCGGAGGTGATGTCTAATCCGCACTCCGCGGACTGCCGGTCGGACATTTTTGCCGTCGGGGTGATTCTTTATGAGCTCCTCACCGGCCAGTTGCCCGGGAGCCCGGCGCAGATGCCTTCCGCGCTGACCGGCTGTGACCCGCTCTTCGACAAGATCTACCGCTGCGCGACCCATCCATCGCCAACTTTCCGCTATCCAAGTGCGGAAGCCCTGTCGCGCGCGCTCGACGAGGTGGCCAGTTCCCCCGCGCTCAGGGGCGCGCCGGCAACGGCCGGTGCCGGCATGGCTGCGCGCCGCCCGGGTGGTGCCAACCCGATGGCCATGCGCGCTGCCCCCGGCGCAGCGGCAGCTGCCCCGCGCAACGCGCCACCTGGAGCCATCCGGCCAGGGGGACGATTCCCGCCCAGGGGTGTCGGGCAGGGCAAAGCGAAGGGGTCTCGCGCGAAATTGCTTTTGACGATCCTCATCAATGGCGCGCTATGTTTTGGCCTCTACCATCTTTGGGGGATCTACAATGAAAAGGCGGCCGTTCAGGAGAAGGCCAAAAACGATTACGAGAAGAAGCAGAGGGACAAGAAAGCCGCAGCCAATGGAAGCGGAGAGGATCCTCTTGGCGAGGTGCCCAGCGAGCAAGCGACGCCACAACCGAGCGAGCCAACCGAGGAGCGGCCAAGCACCCCGGAGGCGGAAACCTCGATGGAAGCGCTCCGCCGCCTCGGGCCGAAACTCGTGGCTGGCAACCGCGACGAAATGCCTCCAGGGACGTTTTCCATTGGCGAGCGGCAATTTTTTTTCGTCCCCAAGGAGCTTCCGTGGCGTGAAGCGCGGGAATTCGCTGAAGCGTACGGTGGCCATCTGGCGATTTTGCCGACGCCCGCGGCCATGGAGGCGCTGGCTAGCAAGTTGCCTGAAGGAGAGACCATCTGGATCGGCGCCGGCATCAGTGGCAGTGATCAGTGGACATGGCTGGACGGCACGAGCGCTATGCGCCCGCCGGGAACCGGCTCGTTTGCGGCCCTGGCCAAGGCTGGAGCACAGTTCGTGAGCTACCCGTCAAGCAACGAACTTCCTTTCTTAATTCAATGGGCGGCCAAGGGCACCAATGGTGCCTCGCTGGAGGAATCCCTCGAGGCCACCGCCCAATCGCTTAAAACCGCCAAGCCAACCTTCCCGACCGGCACGGAAGCCTGCGGTAACAGCTACTTCTTGCTTGTCCACCGCTCGCTCACATGGACGGAAGCCGAAGCCCTCGCGGCAAAAGCCGGCGGTCACCTCGCAACCATCGTCTCACCATCTGTCCAGACCTGGCTCAATTCCCACCTTGAAGCGGAACTTCCTGACGATGATCTCGCGTGGATTGGCGCCCGCCGGTCAGGCGACAGCTGGACCTGGGTGACGCGCGAACCATGCAACGGGCTTGCATGGGACCAAGAACCGCCGAGCTCGGCGACCGCGATTGGCATCAACGCGCGCGGTCAGTGGGTGGCGCGCAATCCAGAGCAAAAAGCGCCCGCGTGCCTCATCGAATGGCGGGTCAATTCCTCCGCTGCAGCCAACCCCAGCGACGGCCTGCCGGCCGAATTCAAGGTGCGCAAAAGCCAAGCTGCCAGCGCTTACCGACAGTTTGCCGAGGCCCATGACAAAGCATTGGCGGAAAACCTCCATGCTCTGCGCAGCGCATTGGACAGTTGGCAGCTGAACGAGCGCACGGAGGAGGCGAAGGAGCTGCACGGCGAGCTCATCGATACCCTCGAGGACGCCAAGCGTCTCCCGGGTTCATGGGACATCCAAGACTTGCCAGCCAAAGTTAGCGCTATCCTTGAAAATGGCGCCGCCAAACAAAACGCCCTCGACCTCGAGTTCGCAAAAAAGATCACCGCCATCCGCGAGAAGTACCTCGCACTGCTCACCGACGGCGGCGCGAGCGCGCAAAAATCCGGCCAGACGGGCGCCGCCACCGCCATCCGCGCGGAGATCGCCGCCTTCGGCAGTGACCTGCCCGCCTTCATCCGCTACCTCAGCGAAACCAACTAAGCCTCCGGAACGTTGCGCATAAAGTCCGCCACTTGGGCGAAGAATGCGCGCAGCGGCTCCCGGGTCTCGGGTGTCACGCCGGATTCCTCCATCGCCGCGTCCATCAGCGCAAGCCACCGGTCGCGCTCGGCAATCCCGATGGCAAACGGCACATGGCGCATCCGCAGCCGCGGGTGGCCGCGCTCCTCCATGTAGCTCGGGTCCCCGCCAATGCGGAAACACAGGAACTGCCACAGCCGCCGCTCCGATCCCTCCCAGTCGTCGGCCGGATACATCGGCCCAAGAAGGTTGTCGCTCCTCACCCGCCGGTAAAATCCCGCCACCACCGCGGCAAACCCCTCCGCCCCAAGCTCACCCCAAATTGCCTCCTCGTTCATTCCCACCCTTCCTGCCATCCGCCGCGCCGCACGCAAAGCCTCTTTTCCGTCCCGGCGCGACACGAGCGCCGCTTCTTCCGTGCCGTGGCTGGCCTCACCGAATCCCGAGCCCATCTCGGCACCTCAGCGTCGGGGGTTTTCCCGTTCTTTGAATGCTTGGAACAGACGGAGTTGGCCGTAGGAGAACTTTTCGCCCAAGGCAAGAAAGACGGGTTTCAAGGTGGGGCCGTGGTGCTCGAAGGCGGCGGCGATGAGGGACTCGTCGGCTTCTGAATAGAAAGCCCGCGGGGTGACAGGTTCGCCCAAGGCGATGGCGGTGGCGAGGTGGCTTTCGATGGTGGACAGCGCTAGGTTGCGGGCGGTGGCGATCTCGGGAAGTGAGGCGCCGCCGCGGAAGAGGGCCAGCGTTTGATGGGCGGTTGGGTTGATGGCCGTGGCCGGCTTGGCTGGGCGCGGCGGCTCGCCGGTGAGCGCGGCGAAGGCCTGGCGCGGCTCGGTGAGCAGCCAGTTGGCAATGACGGCGGCCATGTCGGCGCCGAAGTCGGCAAACTTCCTGCCCCCCACGCCGGGGATGGCAAGCATGGCGGCATCATCCTGCGGATAGGTGCGGGCCATGTGGCGCAGGGCAACGTCGGAGAAGATCACGTAGGGCGGGACGTTGCGGGCGTCGGCAAGCAGTTTGCGCCGGGCGCGCAGTTGGCCAAAGAGCCCATCGTCGCAGGGGATGTCGCCGGCTTTGGCGGAGTCCATCGGCAAGGCGGCGCGCGCGGTGGGCCGCTCAAGGGTGAGCGGCTCGTGGCGCTTGAGCGCGCTGCGGCCCTCGGTGGTGAGCGTGATGGAGTGAAAGCCGTCGCTTGACTCGGCCAGCCAGCCGTGGCGGATGAGCTGGCGCCCAAGGGTGACCCAATCGGCGCGCGGGCGGTCGTTGCCGATGCCGAAGGTGCTCAGCGCCGAGTGCCCCCACTTGCGCACTTTGGCGGTGTTGCCGCCGGCAAGCACGTCGGCGACGTGGATCAGCCCGGTGCCAAAGCCGCTGTGCTGGTGGATGCGCAAGACGCAGCTGAGCAGCTTGCACGCGTCGGTGGTCGCGTCATAGGACTCGCGCGGGTCGAGGCAGGCGTCGCAGCCGCTGCAGTTCGGGTGCGGCCAGGATTCGCCGAAGTAGCCAAGCAGGCTGGCGCGCCGGCAGCCCGGGTCCTCGGCGTAGGCGGCCATGCGTTCAAGCTGGCTGCGGGCAAGCGCCTTGGCGGCCGGATCGCTGAGGTCGTCAAGGAAGCGCAGGTTGCGCGCCACGTCGCCGCGGGAAAACAACAAGAGGCACTCGGCGGGCAGGCTGTCGCGCCCGGCGCGCCCGGTTTCCTGGTAGTAGCCTTCGACGTTTTTCGGCAGGTCGGCGTGGATGACCCAGCGGACGTTGGGTTTGTTGATGCCCATGCCGAAGGCGACCGTGGCGCAGACAATCCGCGCCTCGTCGCGCAGGAACGCATCCTGGTTGGCGGCGCGCTCGGCGGGCTCCATGCCGGCGTGGTAGGCGACGGCGGGCAGCCCGTGGGCGCGCAGGGCGGCGGCCATCGACTCGGTCGTCTTGCGCGCCTGGCAGTAGACGATGCCGGATTCCTCGCGGCGCGCGGTGGCAAACTCGGCGACTTGCTCGACGACGGCCGCCTTGGCCACCACGCGGTAGTTGAGGTTTGGGCGGTTGAAGCTCGAGACGAAGATCGCCGGGTCACCGAGGCGCAGCTGGGTGACGAGGTCGGCGCGGACCTGCGGAGTGGCCGTGGCCGTCAGGGCGAGCAGCGGCAGGGTCGGGAAGCGCTGGCGCAAGGTGGCGAGCTGGCGGTACTCGGGCCGGAAGTCGTGCCCCCACTCGCTGATGCAGTGGGCCTCGTCGACGGCAATGGCGGCGAGGTTCCAGGTGTCGAGCTTTGCGGCGAAGCCCGCGGCCATGAGCCGCTCGGGGGCCAGGTAGAGCAGCTTGATGCGTCCGGCGGCCAAGTCGGCCTCGCGGGCGTCGCGCTCGTCGGCGCTCAGCGAGGAGTTCAGGAAGGTGGCGGCCACGCCGGCGGCCTGGAGTTGGTCGACCTGGTCCTTCATCAGGGCGATGAGCGGGGAGACGACCAAGGTCAGCCCGCCGCGGACCAGCGCGGGGAGCTGGTAGCACAGGCTCTTGCCCGCGCCGGTGGGAAGGATGGCCAACACGTCGCGGCCATCCAGGGTGGCCTCGATGATGTCCTGCTGGAGGGGGCGAAACGCGTCATAGCCAAAGACATTCTTCAGCAGGGCGCGGGGGTCGGCGGCGGCGGCGGGATGGGGAGGAGCAATCATGACCAAAACAGCGGGTTGAGTACGGGAAGCCTACCCCGACTCGGGATGGCGGTCAAATGAACAGTGGTGGCGCCCCTTAACTTCCGCCTTTTCCCCCTTGGCTTGGGCTGCAAGGGTGGCGCATGAGCGTGTTGGCGGGCCGAACCTTTCTTGTCACCGGGGCCTCCAGCGGGATTGGCCGGGCCTTGACCGCAGGCTTGCTGGAGCGTGGCGCCGAGGTTCTCGGGGTGACCCGGCGGCCCGAGGCGCTCGATGAGGCGGTTTTTCCCCTCATCGCCGACCTGCGTGAGCGCGACCAGGTGGAGGGGATCTTCAACACCCTGGGCCGCATCGACGGCTTGGTGAATTGTGCCGGAGTTGCCTATCTTGCGCGGGTTACCGATGGCGATCCGGACCTGTGGGAGGAGATGTGGCAGGTCAACGTGCGCGCCTTGGCGATTTGCTGCCAGCGCTCGCTGGCGCATTTTCCGCGCGACGGCGGACGGATTGTCAACGTCTCAAGCATGAGCGGCCACCGGGTGCCGGCCGGCGGCGGGTTTTATGCCCCGACGAAGTTTGCGGTGCGCGCCCTGACCGACTCGCTGCGCGCTGAGCTCAAGGCGATTGACAGCCGGGTGCAGGTTTCCTGCGTGTCTCCTGGGTTTGTCGACACGCCGTTGTTGGAAACCTATTTTCAAGGCCGCGAGGAGGCGCTGGAGCGGACCCGCGGGGCGGTTCGGATGCTCAAGCCCGAGGATGTTGCAGCATCCATCCTGCATATTCTGGAAGCTCCGCCGCATGTGGAGATCGGCGACATCCTGCTGCGCAGCGGCGACCAGCGCGCCTGAGGAGGGGAAAATTCTTATTGCAACTGGTTCTCAACTGCGCTTGCTTGTGGCCGTGGCAGCCAGCGCGACAGTACCCGAGCAGCAATGCGTCAGCCTGAGTCAGGCGGGCGTAGGCAAGCGGCTGATGATTCGGAGCTTGGAAGGGCCTGGTTGTCAGCGGCTGCGTGAGCTTGGATTTTGCGAGAGCATGGCGGTGGTGAAGCTGGCGAATGGCCGCAACATGGTCTGCGCCTTGTGCGGGACGCGCATGGCGTTGAGCCGCGACCTCGGTGACCAAGTGATGGTCAGTGCGCTGGCGTGAAGGCGGGCGATTCCACCTCCGGACGCCTGCAAAAAGTGGCGCTGGTTGGCAACCCGAACGCGGGCAAGTCGACGCTTTTCAATGCCTTGACCGGATCTCTGCAGAAGGTTGGCAACTACGCCGGGGTGACTGTGGCGAGCAAGACCGGGAGCATGCGCACCCCCCATGGGAGCAAGCTTGAGGTGATTGATCTTCCTGGTTGTTACTCGCTTACTCCGCAGGCTGTGGACGAGGCGGTGACCCGTGATGCGCTGCTGAGCGAGAGCCCGGACTTGGTCGTCTGCGTGGTGGATGCCAGCCACCTGGAGCGCCACTTGTATTTGGTCACTGAGGTCATTGACCTTGGGTTGCCGGCCGTCGTCGCGCTCAACATGATCGACGTCGCCGAGGCCGCCGGGTTGCGGCTGGATGTGGCCGCATTGTCCGCAGCTCTTGGGGTGCCGGTCATTCCGTGCCAAGCGAACAAGGGCAAGGGGATCGTTGAACTCAAACACGCGATGTGCCAGCCGGTGGCGCTTGGTAAGCCATTCAGTTCCAATGAGGAACGCAGCGGCGTCTCGCAGGCGCGGGCGGCCTGGGTGCAGGAGGTTTGCGCCACGGCGGTGAGCCGCCCCGGCAGCGAGAACCGGACGCTTTCCGACCGGCTCGACGCGCTGCTGATGCACTGGCTGTTCGGCTGGTTGGCGCTCATTGTGCTGATGCTGGGCGTCTTCTGGACGATCTTCTCGCTTGCCCAGATACCGATGGGCTGGATTGAAGCGGGCAAGGAGGCGCTGCAAGGCGCGGTGAAAACCTCCCTGGCCCCGGGCGACATGTCCGAGCTGCTCGCTGACGGAATCATTGAGGGGGTGGGGTCCGTCGTGGTGTTTCTGCCGCAAATCGCGCTCTTGTTCTTCTTCATCGCGCTCTTGGAGAGCAGCGGCTACATGGCCCGGGCGGCCTATCTGATGGACGCGGTGATGGCCAAGGCGGGCTTGAGCGGGAAGGCCTTCTTGCCGCTGCTAAGCTCCTATGCTTGCGCGATTCCCGGGATCCTTGCGACGCGCACGATCCCAAGCAAAAAGGAGCGCCTGGTGACGATGTTTGTGGCCCCGTGGATGAGCTGCTCGGCGCGCCTGCCGGTCTACCTGCTGCTCGTGCCCTTGCTGCTCAGCCATCAGACCACGCTGACCCAGGCGGCGGTGTTTTTCGGGATCTATGCGCTGGGCACGGCTACGGCGTTTGTCGTCGCGCGGGTTCTGCGTGGTCGGCTGGGTCCTGAAGCTCAGCCGGTGGCGTTCCACCTGGAATTGCCGCCGTACCGTGCGCCGCAGTGGGGCTATGTTTTCCGCCACGTCGTTGAGCGGGCGTTTGCCTTCCTGCGCAAGGCCGGCACCCTGATCTTCGGGCTGACCATCCTGCTTTGGGCCTTGAAGACCTATCCCAAATCGGAGTCCACGGAGGCCGCCGTGCGGCTGGAGGCCAGCGCCATGGGCCACCTTGGCCGATTCATCGCTCCAATCGTCAAGCCCTTGGGCTTTGACGCCCGGACCGGCACGGCGGTGCTGACCTCGTTTGCGGCCCGCGAGGTGTTTGTCGCCAGCATGGCCATCTCGTATTCGGTGGACGACGAGGAGGATGATGCGACGATCCGCGAGCGCCTCGCGACGGCGCGCTGGCCGGACGGCTCGCCAGTCTACACGCCACTGATGGCGATCAGCCTGATTGTGTTCTTCATTTTTGCCCTGCAGTGCCTGCCCACCTCGGCGGTGGTCGCCCGCGAGGCTGGCTCGTGGAAATGGGCTGCCTACCAATTTGTGTTTATGACCGGCTTCGCGTATGCTGCCTCGTTCGTCGTCTACCAAGGCGGGCGGCTGCTCGGATTTTAACGGATCGGAAAATGAACTGGCTTGCGGAAAACTGGCAGAGTTTGGCGGCGCCCGCGGTGGTCGCGGCCACGGCCGGGGTGTTTATGGTCCGGCTGTTGCGGCGGCCGAAAAAATCCTGCGGCGGAAGCTGCAACTGCGGGAAGTAATTCCCTTCAGGCGGGACTTCGAGCGTAAGGTGGTGG
The DNA here is from genome assembly GCA_044373535.1 of Akkermansiaceae bacterium. Lineage (GTDB taxonomy): Bacteria > Verrucomicrobiota > Verrucomicrobiia > Verrucomicrobiales > Akkermansiaceae > JBILQA01. The sequence goes on from JBILQA010000002.1 coordinate 25,247, forward strand.
ATGCCGTCCTACTGTGAGCGCGGTGGCCCTTGGTTGCTCGCCGAGCCGTTCAACACGTTCTCAAACATCGCGTTTGTGATGGCCGCGTGGGCGGCATGGGTTTTGGCGCGGCGCCGCGGCGGGCCACCTGCGGGCGTGGCGGTGCTCATCGGGCTCGCGCTGGCGATCGGGGCGGGCAGCGCGCTGCTGCACCTGTTTGCGGCGCCATGGGCACGGGTCGCGGACGTGGCGCCAATCGTTGCCTTCCAAGTGGTTTTCCTTTGGCTGTGGCTGCGGACCGGGCGCTCGCTGAGACATACCTTGGGACTGGTTGCAATGTTCTCTCTGGCGACCCTGGCGAGCGGATTGCTGCCGGCGGTGCTGAATGGATCGCTGTTCTATCTGCCCCCGTTGGTAGCCTTGGCGGCGCTCGGGATTGGCGCCTTGCCGCGTGGCGGCTTGCTCATTGCCAGCGGGATGCTTGCGGCGGGGCTGGTCTTTCGGACGCTTGACCCGCGGTTGTGCGGAGTCTTTCCGCACGGCAGCCATTTCCTCTGGCACCTGCTCAATGGCGGGGTCGTTTATCTTGCGATCGCCGCGCTGGTGACAAAAAAAGCGGCGCCGGTGAGGGCGCCGCTGTGACGGGAAACCTTGTGGCTAGAATGGTTTACAGGTAGGCGCCGGCGGCCTGGACGACGTGCTCTGCGGTGATGCCGAGCTTCTCCATGACGGTGTCGCCCGGGGCGCTGAGGCCAAAGCGGTCGATGCCAAGCACTTGGCCTTGGTCGCCAACGTACTTCCACCAGAGACCGGTGACGCCAGCCTCGATGGCGATCCGCGAGCGGCACGCCCTGGGCAGGACTTCTTCCTTGTAGTCAGCGCCTTGGCGGTCGAAGCGCTCAAGGCAGGGCATGGAAACCACGCGTACGCCGTCACCAAGCTTTTCGGCGGCGGCGACGATGTGCTGGAGCTCCGATCCCGTGGCCATGAGAATGACCTTCAGGTCGCCGGATTCTTTTTTCACCACGTAGCCGCCGCGGAAGGCGCCCTCGCGGCGGACCTGGACGGGGACGTCGGAAAGCGTGCGGACCTTCTGGCGCGAGAGGATGAGCGCGGTTGGGCCATCGCTGCGCAACATGGCGGCTGCCCATGCGCCGGCAACTTCCTCAGGATCACCCGGGCGGATGACATCGAGGTTGGGGATGACGCGCAGGCCGCTGACGGTTTCCACCGGCTGGTGGGTCGGGCCGTCCTCGCCGACACCCACTGAGTCGTGGGTGAAAATGTAGGTCACCGGCAGGCGCGACAGGGCCGCCAGGCGGATTGACGGGCGGAGGTAGTCGGCGAAGACCAGGAACGTCGCACCGCTGGCGCGGAACAGGCCGTCGTAGGCGATGCCGTTGCAGATGGCGCCCATGGCGTGCTCGCGGATGCCGAACCAGATGTTGCGGCCCGTCGGATTGGTGGCGCTGAAGTCGCCCCCGCCGGCGATGTAGTTCTTCGTTGAGCCGTAGAGGTCAGCGCTGCCGGTCAGGAGCTGCGGGACTTCCTTGGCCACCGCGTTGATGATCACCCCGCCCGACGCCCGGGTCGCGTCGGCGTAGTCGGCGCCAAACTCCGGCAGGCGCAGGATCAGGTCCGAGGGGGCCGCCTTGGCCAGCCCGCCGTTGAGTTCCACGGCCAGCTCCGGGTTGGCGGCGCTCCATGCGGCAAAGGTTTGCTCCCAGACCGAGAACTCCTTGAGCACCACTTCCTTGCGCTTGGCAAAGTAGCCCCGCACCTCGTCCGAGACAAAAAAGTGCTCGGCCGGCAGGCCCAGTCCCTTGCGCGCCTCGTCGGCAAATGATGCTCCGCCTTCGCCGTGGGCCTTCTGGGTGCCAGCCACTTGCGGGATCCCGCGACCAATCTCGGTGCGCGCGATGATGACCTTTGGCCGGCCGTTGTCGTTGGTCTTGGCGTCCTCGATCGACTTGAGGATCAAGCCAAGGTCATGACCGTTGATGGTCACCGCGTCCCATCCTTGGGAGCGGAAATAGGCTTCCGCGTCCTCGCCCTGGCTGACGACTGCCATGGCGTCCAAGGTCACGTCGTTGCTGTCGTAAATAAGGATCAGGTTATCCAGCTGCGAGTGGCCGGCGAAGGCGATCGCCTCCTTGGCCACCCCTTCCTGCAAGCAACCATCGCCCATCAGGGCCACCACGTGGTGGTCAAAAAGCGTGTGCTCGCTCGTGTTGTAGCGCGCCGCGGCCCGCTTGCCGGACAGCGCAAAGCCCACCGCGTTGCCCACACCCTGGCCCAACGGCCCGGTCGTCGCCTCAACTCCCACGGTCTCAAACGACTCCGGGTGACCCGGGGTGTGGCTGCCAAGTTGGCGGAAATTCTTCAGCTCGCCCAGCGGCAGGTTGAAGCCGGCCAGATGCAACCAGCTGTAGATAAACATCGACCCGTGGCCGGCCGAGAGGATGAAGCGGTCCCTGTTGAGCCACTTCGGCGCGTCAGGATTGAGCCGCAGCGCCTCGCCAAACAGCACCGCTCCAATTTCGGCGCATCCCAGCGGCAAGCCAAGGTGCCCGGAGGAACAGGCATGGACGGCATCAATGGCAAGCCCGCGGGCTTCGTTGGCGGCTTTCGTGAGAATTTCGGTATTCATGAGATCTTTCTTGTCGGGGCGGCGATGCCGGCAAATCCAGCGCCGCAAGCCCGGACACCCTAGAAATCCGCACCCCGCTGGCAAGCCGGGATTTTGTTGGAAGAACAAGACGCTTGCGCGAATGCGCTGGCCGCGCGGGGGATTTTTCACCGCAAAGGTGGAAAGCGCGCAAAGCGGAATTGCGTTTGATGCGCGCCCGATGGCCCCTATGCACCTCTCTCCCCGTAGTGTGGAAATTCCTGCCCCTCCCCCAGCCCAATCCCCCCCCGCGCAGGTATTCATCATTTTTGGCTTGCGCCAAACCGATTTTCGGGCTTTCTTCCGCCCGCGTCACCGCCGAACGACCCGTTCGTCTAATGGTTAGGACTCCAGATTTTCATTCTGGCAATAGGGGTTCGATCCCCCTACGGGTTGCCACTCTTTTGAGTGGCGCACTCTGAGGAGTGTTTTGGTTGTTCGGAGTGGCAGGAAGGGGAAAAACCCTAGAGGGAAAAGTCGGCCGGGAGAGCATCCCGGCTTTTTTGTGGCCAGAATGGTGGACGGTCCCCACGCGGCCGCGTTGGCACGCCGGAGGATGGGATTGTGTTCTTGTGGCTTGGCCGGGCTGACCCACTCTTTATCAAACGCTCGGGGCGGGGATCTTCGTGATGGGGACATCGCGTAAATGGGCCGCAAAGCTCACGCCGAATGCTCAATCGCCCCAGGGTGGATGCTCATGATGCAAACGCCGCATGGCAAACCGTCGGGAACGCCACCTGGATCCTCTCTGAATTGGTTTTGGAAAAATAATTTCTGCTTCGCTGCCTCGCAGTCTTTTCTGAAATCCATCACTCATGCCTCCAGCCGGGCCGCCTCCAAAGCCATCACTCGGCCGGGCTTTGTTGTAGATACGCTCAGACGCCGCACCAGCCCAACAACTGCAAGGTTTGCAGCTCCAGATTTGGTCGCCACGCGCGCCCGCACACCTGCCACAGCACTGTTAGAAAAAGGGTTGCGCGGGAAGAGGAAGAAGCTATCGCGTTGCGGCGCATGGCACCCCCCCGCCCAAGCAAGATGATGAGGATTCGCGTGACGTCAGAGTGGCGCGGTGAGTCAGTGCGATGGCTCGAAATGTCAATTCCGCGCGCGCGGGACAGGAGGATCTCGCGCTGCGTCGTGGGAGTTTGCGCTCTTTTGCTGCCGCTAAGTTCATGTCATTCGCGGACGGAGAAGATGAGCGCCAAGCGCGCATCGGCCAGTGAAGAAGGTGCCGCGCTGACTGACGCCGACCGCATCGGCGGGAGACCTCGGCCTGAGCAGCTCAACCCGGCTCAGCTGGAATTTTGGAACTACCTTGAGACATTCAACCGTCTTCCCGAAAATCCCACTCCCATAGCCGTTGCAGTATTCCATGCCAAAGGCATCGCCCCAGAATTCCGCTCTCTGGCAGTCTCGAAAACTTCAGTGCTAGGAAACCTCGCCGGGCTAACAGCCCAGCGTGAACTCTTCGTCACCCGCTACCCATGGGTGGCCCCGCTGCTTGAGCACTACGCGATCCAGGTCCCTGTCTCCGGCGAGCGCTTCTCTGGAACGGCTGCGGAGATTGGCGAGAAGTATGCCGCTCTCATAAAGACAAGCGTCCGCTGCGCGCACAACCCCGGCAACGAGAAAGCCCTCGTGCGCAACTTTCTCGAAGGGCTGCTTGTCGTTGATTACGTTTATGCCAGCGGCACGGCCCAAGACAAACAAGCAGCGATGGCGATCGTGGATGGGGTTTTCCAGATTAACGGGATCATTCATCCGTTCCGCAAAGCGCTCGAAACGAGCCTGCTGACGCCCGCCAGCCGGGATATCGGATGGGCGGCCATCGCGAATTTTCCAGAGCTCATCTGCGGCCAAACCACCAACCTCGTCCGCGGCGGCTTTGCGGATCTGAGCCTAGCAGAGAGGGTCAATTTCAGCAAATGGCGCCTGCGCACCCCAGGCCTGCGGGAAATGGAGAATCTAAACGAGCGGAAGTTTGAGGCGGGAATGATCCACAACGATCAAGTCCGCGGCGGGCTTCTGAGCTATTCCATCTACACCGCCCACTGCCAAGAAGTCATCAGACCGCGCGACTCTCCTGGCCTCGTTGTGATTGAGAAGCTCTTCCAGCGCCTATTTCCCCGCGATTTTCCTGACCAATACCAGCGCTACCTCACCCTACTTAACGCCGCCTATCCCAAAAACAAAACATGAGCTCCCCCCATCCCCTGAGACTATTCTCCATCCTTGCCTTGTTCGCCGGCTCTGCGGCGGCAGCGGACTTTCCTTTCGCGAATGGCACGTTCGATGCCAGCGGAAAGCTTAAGCCTTGGACTCTTCAAGAGGTCCGGGACTACAGCAACACCGCCATCGGTGACCTCACAGGAAAAAAATCCGTCGCCGAAAAGGACAATGCCGCCACTCCAAGCTTCCTCGCCTACAAAAGCGATGAGGTCGAAACCAAGGTGTTCGACACCGTTCTGGACTTAACCCAAGTCGAAGGCACCGTCTATCTGGCGATTCAAGTCGATGATCGGGCCACCCTCACCGTGGTTGAAGCACCCAACCAGAGCGTGGCGCCTGGTCACTCCGGCTTCAACGAATCCTATACAGTCAACGGCACCGCCCTGTGGAAAAAAACCCAGTCCTATAGTGAGTTCCCCAAGCCAATCCCGGGTGGCAAAGCCTACCAAGTCAAACTCGACTACCAGAACACGGCAAACCTGACCGGTAAGCATCCGGAAGGCTTCATCGACTTCGACGGGGTCAACGTCTTCCTCATGCACCACGAGTGTGGCCCCATCCAAGGGCAGGCTTTTTCGGCGACCAAAGATGTTTTGGATCTAGGAACCAAGGGACAGGATGCGATCAACCATGCATTTGCCTACCTTCAGGGCCAGGTCGATTCGATCCATTTCGATGCGCAGGCGGCGGCGAACTGGGTCAAGACGGTGAATCCGCCAGACTTTCCGTTTCTCGACGAGGGGGAGATGATCACCGACATTGCCGGGGTCATTGAGAAGCTTATCATCAAGGCCGAAAGCACGCTCAAAAGCAAAACAACGGCGGCGCTCGCAACCGTAAAAACCCAGCTAACGACATCATTTAACCTGGGTGTTGCCACCTTGCTGCCGCAGGGAGTGTTTAGAGCGGATGCTTCGTGGAAGAAAGAATGCTGTGGCTCCTCGGGATTTTGGTCCTCACCCACAGTGATCTCAGCCGGAATCACCTCCACTACTGGCTCAGCGAGTTTCAATGTTGAACTTAACCTCGGAGGTTCGGTCGGGATCGAGGTCACCACTCCGGCGAACATCGAGTTTAGTGTCAGCCTGAGTCTGGAGCATACCGGTTGGTCAAACGCACGGTTCTGGCCCCCGGCTGCGGGTCCAGAGGATGAAAGCAACCACAAGGGGTGCTCAGTGCGAATCATGGCGCAACCGGAATGGCAGGCAACCTATGACGCCTCAGGCGGTGGTGGCGCCTTGCTCAAGGTGAACTTAGGGGTTGCTCGAACGTTGGCAAACATCCCCATGATGAAAGAAGTCGAGGCAACCGTGAGCATTGAGGAAAAATAAAAATAAAAATGAAAACTAAACTTATTTTGGCGGTTCTCCTGCCGCTTGTGATGCTGTCCACGACGGCGACGTCCCGCGGCGAAGATGGAAACCTCCCTGTCTGGCAGGCGGCGCCATCGGTGCCGAAGGGGAAATACTTGTTCTTGGGATTCCAAGAGGCCCAGTTCATCCGGGCCAAGCTGGGCGAGTGGTTGCCCGTCGGCTTGCTGGAAGTTGGCGAGAGTGATGAGATTTACTATTCGATCGAGAGTGTGACGCGCAAAGATCTGGAAATGGCAATCCAGCTAGAGGTCTACAACAAGACGACGGCCAAGAAGTGTCAGTTTCGCTGGCAGTGGACGTTGCCGACCGGGGTCGACGACGTTGAAGTGGTGGCCACCAAGCCCGGAGTGGTGGAAGTGAGGTATCCAAAAGCTGGCGAGGTGCGCGAAATCCGCCTCGCCCGCGCGCTCGACCTGCCACAAGCAAAAGAAGAATTCAAAATCTCTCGCGCCGCCCCGCTGTGGGAATGGCGCATCATGCCGTGGGCCAATCATGAGAAATGAACGATGGGCGGGCGGTCCGCCGCCGCGTCTTTGGCGCGGAGACGGCCGCTGGACACCCGGCCGAAGATTTCACCCGCGCAACTTTTTCGCTGCTAACCGGACTGATTGCGGGTAATCCTCGACGCGTGCAGCCCCTGGACATGCTGGCGAAAGCCCAAACGGTCATTCGGATTGAGATTGAAGCCCTTGAGGCGCTCGTTGGGCGTCTCGACGGCGGTTTTGCCACCGCGGTGGCCAAGCTCAAGGAGGTGCTTGATGCGCGCGGCAAGATTGTCGTCGTTGGCGTGGGCAAGTCGGGCAACATCGGCCACAAGATTGCCGCCACGCTCAATTCCACTGGTGCGACCTCGGTGGTGCTCAACTCGCAAAACGCCCTGCACGGCGATCTGGGGATGATCTCCGACGGCGACGCGGTGCTGGCGCTTTCCTATTCCGGGGAAACCGCCGAGGTGCTTGGCCTGTTGCCCTTCATCAAGCGCGCCGAGGTGGTTTTGATCTCCCTCACTGGCCAGCCGGACTCCTCGCTCGGCCGTCTCAGCGACGTGGTGCTAGACACCTCGGTGCCGCGCGAGGCGTGTCCGCTGAACTTGGCGCCAACCTCGTCGTCCACCGCCATGCTCGCCATGGGCGACGCGCTGGCGATGGTGCTGCTTGAGGCGCGCGGGTTCACCGAGCAGGATTTTGCCCGCTACCATCCGGGCGGCAGCCTTGGCCGGTCGCTTCTGACTCGGGTGGGCGACATCATGCGCCACGACGCGGCGCTGGCAACCGTCGGGCTAACAGCCACGGTGAGCGCGGCGCTCGCCGGGATGTCGGCGGTGCGCGCGGGCGCCTGCCTGATATTGGGCGACGACGGCTCGTTGGCGGGGATATTCACCCACGGGGATTTTTCGCGTGCGTTTCAGCGCGACGGCGACATTGGCGGGCGGCTGGTGCGGGAGTTCATGACGGCCAACCCGGTGAGCGTGCGTGCCGACGCGCTGGCCGCCGAGGCGGTGAAAATGATCGGCAGCAAGCGGATTGACGACGTGGTGGTGCTCAACGAGGATGGCCGGCCGGTCGGTCTGGTTGACGCCCAGGACTTTGCCCGGCTGAAAATCGTGTGAGCATCGCGTATTGACCGCAGCCACGCGCTTCCGTAACCAACTCGAAGAACTTTCCACCACTTTCCAACCACCAAGAACCATGGCAGTCGTCGCAACCAATCTCAAGAAGGGCCAGTGCATCAAGTACGAGGGCGAAACCGGCACGGTCCTCAACATCGAGCACCGCACCCCGGGGAAGGGCAACGCGTTGATTGCCGCGACGATCCGCTCGTTCCAGACCGGCAAGACCAAGACGATCCGCTTTGCCTCGTCCGAGAAGGTCGACATCGTCGAGACCGACCGCCAGAAGCTTGAGTTCTCCTACTCGGACCCGTCCGGCTTCCACTTCATGGATCTGGACACCTACGAGACGATCACGCTGGACCCGGCGCTGGTGAACAGTTCGAAGGATTACCTCAAGGAAGGGATGCTCGTCGAAGTGCTCTTCATTGAAGGCAACCCGGTGACCCTTGATCTGCCCGCCACCGTGGAACTGGAAGTCACCGAGTCCTCGGAAGGCATCAAGGGCGACACGGCCAACAACCCGACCAAGCCCGCAACGCTGGAGACCGGCATCGTCGTTCAGGTGCCGCTCTTCGTCAAACAAGGCGATGTGCTGCGCATCAACACCGAGGACGGCAGCTACCTCGGCAGGGCATAGGGCTTTGCTGATAGGTCCTATGAGGCCCATAGGACCTATTCTTTCAGTCCCGTATCCCCGGCGGGAATCGAACCCACATCTAGAGTTTAGGAAACCCTTGTTCTATCCGTTGAACTACGGGGACAATTGGTCCGGGGCGGGACGCTAGAGCGTCCGCGTGCGCCCCACAAGCCCCAAACCGCCCATGCTCA
>JBILQA010000396.1:0-2654 GCA_044373535.1 Akkermansiaceae bacterium
AAATGTTTGGATGTATGGGGTGTCGGCGAAGGTGCCAAGGCCGGCATTGAAAGTCCTGCCAGTTAGGTTGAGTTGGCTGGTGTTGAGGGTCACGGCGTAGTCCGCGCCAGCTACGGGCGGGTCGCCCGTCCAGGTGAGTTCAACGTCAAAGGTCGCACCCGGTTGCAGCACGGTGGCCCCCGAAGTCGACACGGCCGTGAGGGTCACTTGGGCACTTGCGCTTGCGCTCAGGCCAAGGGCCAGAACAACTGCAGAGAGGCGCAAACGAAGGTGCGTGGAATTCATGCCCAATAGGTTAAGCGGGAGTGCCAAGGGTGTCGGTGCGGTTGCTGCGATTGGCCCAGGCGGCGGCCACATCGGCCGCTCCAATCGAGCCATCGCCGGTCACATCTGCGCGCAGGCAGTCAACGATGGCTGGGTCAAAGGCGGTGGTAGCGTTAATGCTGTTCGCATCGCGGCCGGTGACCCTGCCATTGCCGTCAAAATCGCCAACGAGGCCGCAGAAGATCCGGCTTGTCGAGGTGCCGGCGCTCAGTGCGGCGCCGCTTACCCCAGAGATGACGGCGGTATTTAATGAGAAGCGCCACTTAGAAGCATCCGGCAGGGCGGCAGGGTTGCCGCCACTGGTAAAGGTGAGCACCAGCGAGGTGGCGCCGGAAATCGTCGCTTGGGCAGTGAGGCCAAGGCCGGCCAAGGTGACTGCGCCGCTGCTGCGCATGCCGGTGATAGTAACCGCAGTTGCAAGGTTACTCACGCTAATCGCTTCGGCAAAAAGGATCTCGATCCGGCGGATGCCCGCTTGGCGTGGCTCGACAAACGTGATGCCACTCTCGATTGGCAGTCCGCAGGCCGTCCCATTGTGGGAGTTCACCGACTGCCACTGGAGCACCACAAGTCCGGCCGCCGGCGGCGGGTCGGTTCCCGGGCTCGTATTCGGATTGTAGGTCAAGCTGATCTCGCGCGAGGTCGACAGTCCCCAGGTGTTGTTGAGCAGTCGCTGAGAGGAATAGATGATCGCCTTGGAAGGGTCGCCGGGTTTCTCAAGGATGCGGAAAGCGGTGAAAATCCCCTGGGTGTTGCCACGGTGGTGGATGGCGTCCACCTGATAGACGGTAATCGGGACGGCACCGGTTTCACCCGGCCCGCGCCACTGGGTGTAGCCGTATCCGTGGGTGTGGCCGTTGAAGATACCAACCGTGTTATACTTGATTATCAGGTCGTAAAACGCCTGGCGGTCGGCCAGCGGCCAGTCACCTTCGGCTCCCGTGGCGGGCGGCAGGTGGACGCTGACGAAGACCGGCTCGCCGCTGGTGGCGATGGTATTTTCAAGGTAGGACTTGAGGAACGCATAGCTACCGCCGCTCGGGTAGCGCTTCGAGTCGTTGCCCGAGCGCATGTTGATGTTGACGAAATGGAACGGCCCCCATTTCCAGGCAAAGTTTACGCCGGTGACCGTGATGTTGCCGTAAGCTCCAACATAGGTGAACGCCCCTGAACGGCCGGTCACGTTTGGCAGCCCGGAGCCGACGGCCGCGCGCGCCGCGATCCGGTCGCACGTCTGCTTCAAAAACCCGTTTTGGTCATGGTTGCCGTAACTCTCATAGATCGGGTACTTGACGATGCTGCCGGCCTCGTTGCCAAGCAGCCCAGATTCCCGGATGTAGTTGGCCCACTGCAGCTCGCAAGTTGCCGTGGTGTCCAGTGCGACGCCCGTTTCCGGGTTGATCTCGCTGCCGCCCTCGATGAGGTCGCCGACGTTGATGACCCCGACCGGGGTGCCCAGCGTGCCCGCGCCCGGCATCGGGGAGGTGGCTGTGAGAGTCATCAGCTTCTCCAGGTTGCTGCGCACGACCAGATTGTGGCTCGTGCTGGTGCTGTCAAACGCACGGTAGTGCGGGTCACCAATCAAGAGAAAGGTAAGATCCAGCGCTGCGCCCGCCGCACCCGCCCGCTGGCATAGCGCCGGCAGCAGTCCTGCAGCGACCACGGTGCCAATCCCGTTGCCCAAAAACTGCCGCCGCGTCACCTCGCCACCCGCAACGGCTTGGATGGTGGGCGCTGCGCGCGGCTCGCAGGCGTTGTCCGGCACGGCATCAAGTGAAGCATCCATAGCGACTAACATGTAAATTCTGCGGGGGATCTTGGTTTGGCGATGATTTTCGTCCCGTTTGGCCCACAAAAAGCGATTTTCGCCCGAAATTGCTGCAATCGCGGTGGTCCGTAGCAAAAAAGTCCATCACACAAAGCCCCCCGGTGCATCGTCCCGGCCCGTTTCCAACTTCCACGCCGAACGCCACCCAGACGTCGTCATCCTCGACATCGGCCTCCCCAAACTCAATGGCTACCAGGCCTGCCGCGCCATGCGCCACGCCGGTCTCACCTCCTCGCTCATCGTCGCCATGACCGGCTACGGACAATCCCAGGACCGCCAACTCTCACAGCTCGCCGACTTCGACGCCCATCTCGTCAAACCCGTCAACCTCGACAGCATTCTTTCCCTCCTCGCCGACGCTCCACGCTGAAATCCAGCGCCAAGCGTTCAACGTTCAACGTTCGATATTCAACGTTCGGACTTCGAAGTTCGAAGTGTCACCATTCAGCGCCGTTGATCCCTCGATGATATTCAAGATCGAGTTAAACGAGACGGGTTTGAC
>JBILQA010000083.1:0-9003 GCA_044373535.1 Akkermansiaceae bacterium
GCGACAAGATCAGCCGTCGCTTTGGCGTCGCACTTTTTGGTCCCTCCAAGGCGCTTGAGCGCCGCAACTTCCCACCTGGCCAGCACGGCGTGCGCGCCGGTCGGCGTAAGAAGTCGGACTACTCGATCGCCCTTGGCGAGAAGCAGAAGTTGAAGTTCCAATACGGCATCCTCGAGAAGCAATTCCGCGGGTACTATGAGGAAGCAGCCCGCCGCCGCGGTATTACCGGTGAAACCATGCTGCAGTTTCTTGAGCTGCGCTTGGACAACGTGTGCTACCGCCTTGGCCTTGGCAACAGCCGTTCGGCTGCCCGTCAGTTTGTCGGTCACGGCCATGTGAGCGTCAACGGCCACCGGGTGGACGTCTCGAGCTACCAGTGCAAGCCGGGCGACCGGATCACCGTTTCGGCCAAGCCGTCGGCCCAACAGCTTGCGCTGCGCATGATGGACCTGACCCAGTCGGTTCCAATGGTTGACTGGCTCAGCATGGATCGCGAGAAGATCGAAGGCGTCGTCAACCGCCTGCCCGAGCGCGAGGACATCGATCCCTTGGTCAACGAGCAGCTCATCGTCGAGCTTTACTCGCGTTAAAAGCCATCGATCGAAGGCGATTTTCAAAGCGCCCCGGGAGTGTCCGGGGCGCTTTTTTGTGTTAATTAGGGACTGTTGGAGTCCGTTAGGTTGCGCTGGCATGATGCTGGCTTACGGTGGTGGCTGCCATGACGAGGACTCTCTTGTGCCTGCTGATTTCAACCGCCGTGAGTCTGCTGGCGGCGGAGCCTGAGGGCGCTGGCGCTGGTGGTGGGAGGATTCCGGTGGATTTGCTCGACGCGGTGAGGAGCTTGGAGGAGATCATCCCCGCCGGGGACATTGGCGAGTTGAAGCAGGATGGGGACGGGGACGCGGTGGCAACCCGCGAGGCGGCGCTGGAAGTGGCAATCCGTAGCCGCTGGAACCTGTGGCAGCCCTCGGCGCTCGTTGATTATTTCCATTCCAAGGGGGTGGAGCATCCAGACCACATGTCGGGCATTATCCTCCAAGCTTGGATGGACGCTCGTGCGGGACGCAAGATCGATGAGGACAGCGTCTTCCGCGCCTTCCCAAGCTGGCTGAACGCTCCGGCGGAGCTGGAAGTCGAGGGGACGCTGGCCCATGTTTTGGGTGGCTTGCGAGTGCGTGCCACGGAAATCGCCCGGGTGCATTTTGAGAACCGCGCCGCGGTGGTTGCCTTCAGCGATGCGTTCGACCCCGCCAAGGCCGTCATGCACATCCATGTGGAGGCCAGCGGCCAGAGCTACCACGATGTGCTAACAAGCGTGTGCGCGCAGGCCGGGCTCAGCTACGCGGTCGTCTCGCCGTATGAGATCCGGCTGATGGACGCGATTCGGTGATGGATCTGCTAAATTGCCACTTGGCCCTTTCCGCGCTGACGATCGGATCATACACGAGAGCGTGAGCGCGGACATCATTGGCATTGATCTTGGGACCACCAACTCGGCGGTCGGCGTGGTCGAATCGGGATTCCCGATTCTCTTGGCCGATGGGCAAGGGCGCCGGATCACCCCAAGCGCCGTCTACTACGCAGCGGACGGCAGCGTCGAGGTCGGGCATGCGGCCATGCGCCGCCAAGCGCTCGCGCCCCAACAGGTGGTGACTAGCATCAAGCGGCTCATGGGCCGGCGCTTTGACGAGCTCGCGCCCGGCGGCTTCGCACTTCCGTTAGAGCCGGACAGCCAGGGAATGGCCTGCGTGCGCATGGGTCCGCGGCTGCTGCGCCCGGAGGATGTCAGCGCAGAGATTCTGCGCCACTTGAAAGCGGTGGCCGAGATGCGCCTTGAGCGTCGCGTCGCGCGCGCAGTGATCACCGTGCCCGCCTATTTCAACGATGCCCAACGCAACGCGACGCTGCGCGCAGGCGAGCTGGCGGGCCTCAAGGTTGAGCGCATCCTCAACGAGCCGACCGCAGCCACCTTGGCCTACGGGCTCGACAAGCTCGATGAGCGCTCGCGGGTTGCGGTCTACGATCTGGGTGGTGGAACCTTCGACCTGTCTGTGCTGGAGATGCATGACGGGGTGTTCCAAGTGATTGCTACCCTGGGGGATACGAGTCTTGGTGGGGACGACCTCGACGAGGCTGTGGGGCGCTGGATTGCGGCTCGATCGGGCCGGTGCTGGGATGGCCTAACACTCGGGGGGCGGGTCCGGCTGTTAGCCGCTGCTGAGGCGGCGAAAATCGAGCTTGGTGAGCGGGCGCAGACGGTGGTCCGGCTGCCATTTTTTGACGCGGCAGGAAACCTTGAGCAAGTGCTGGACCGTGACCAGCTAGGCGAGCTTGCGGCCCCTTTGTTGGAACGGACGCGCAGGCTCTGCGCGCGGGCACTGAGCGACGCGGGCGCGGGCAAGCTGGATGCAGCCGTGCTCGTCGGCGGCAGCACCCGGTTGGCAGCCGTGCGTGCGCTTGCTGGCGAGATCTTTGGCCGCGAGCCGGACGTCTCGCAGCATCCCGACGAGACTGTGGCGCTGGGCGCCACGATTCAAGCTGGGGTTCTCAGCGGCGCGCTGCGCAACATGGTGCTGTTGGATGTGACGCCGCTGAGCCTTGGGCTCGAAAGCCTAGGCGGCTTGATGAACGTGATCATTCCGCGCAATACGACCATCCCGTGCAAAGCTGGCGAGATGTTCACCAATGCTGTTAGTGGCCAGCACAGCATGCGTGTGCGGGTTTTGCAGGGCGAGCGGGAGTTGGCCAAGGACAATTGGGAACTCGGCCAACTCGAAGTGGCTTTCCAACCGGCGGAAAAAGGCCGGGCCCGGGTGGGAATCCAATTCTCCTTGGATGAAAATGGGATTCTTGGCGTCCTCGCGCGTGATATCGCCACCGGCGTGGACACTCTGCTGGAGATTCGTGACTCGGCAGTGAATGTTGATGATGAGGAAGTGGCTTTGATGGTTGGGGAGTCCATCGAGTACGCCTTCGAGGACATGGCCGCACGGGTATTCACCGAGGCGCGGTTGAAAGCAGAGGAGCTCCTCCCGGCGGTGGAACAGGCCATGGAGCAAGCCGCGGATCTTTTGGATGCCGCTGAGATTGCCGGGATCAGGGCCTGCGAGCAGGCTGTCAGGGAGGCGCTGGTTGCCGGCGATGCCAATCCGCTGAAGGCCGCGGTGCAAGCATTAGACCAGGCGACCGAGCGCCTAGCCGCCCTGCTGGTTGAGTTGGCAATGGAAGAGGCGCTGGGCCGTAGTCTTCAGGGCGAATGATCCGCTTGCCTGCCGGACTGAATATGACATCCTAACGGCGGGATTTTTAACCATGGAAAACCAGCCACCCGCGGAGGGCAATCCGGAGAGCGAAATCCCCGTTCTAGGGAGCGGCAATTCCGTTTCTGGAGGGGGAAGCAGCTTGCGGGTGGTTGCAGTGGATCAGTTAGATGAACCCGACCCGTCCAGCCGCTTGGTTGCGCGGCTAACCGCGGAGAAGGTGCGCCGGCCAAGCGCGCCGCGCATTGTGGAGGATGCGCGCAGCGCGCCGAGCTCTAGCGATCCAGCTGAGCCAATTGAGTCTTTGCGGGTGGACCCAGACGCAGAGCCGGACTGGGGAGTTGAGACCGAGGCTCGATCCAGCGGTCTTTGGCTATTGCTGGGAGCAGCATCGCTGGCCGTGGTTCTGCTGGGTGCCGGCGCGCTCCTGCTGCGTCCCGGGAATCCCCCCGCGCCAAGCGCAAGCGGGCCAGTCCCCAAGGCCGCCGAGGATCCTTTGAAGTGGTATCGCGAGAATCCGGATTTGGCCGACAGCCAATCAGAAGCTCTGCTCGAAGCCTTCGTCGGTGCCACCACCGTCGAGGAGGTTCTCGATCTGGTGCGGGAACGCCACAGGGTCGAGCCCCTCTTGCGGGAGCGCTGGCAGCCGTTAGCTTCAGCATTGCGCTCGGTGCAGCCCAACATGGAGAGGGGCTTTGCGGCGCTTGGCGGGGTGGCGTTTTTCTTGATTACGGCAGAACTCGAGGACTTCCGAAAGCTGCGCGTCTATTTCGTGCGCGAGAATGGCAAGATGAAGCTCGATTGGGAGGCGAGCGTGGCGCATTCCCCGCTGGCGGTTGCCGAGATGGCAAACTCGCCGGGGCTGCGGAATGTGAAGCTTCGCTGCATCATTGAGGCCCAGCCGATCTCGATCCCAAGCTATCCGGGAAGTGAGTATAACGGTTACCTGCTTGCCGTGCCAGGCTACCAGAAGCCGCTTTGGGGCCTTGCGAAGATTGGCAGTGAGGTGGACGAGGCTCTGTTGGATTCCCTCGACCGCGGACGCTTCCTGCTGGATTTGAAAACCAGTGAGCGGGTGACGGTGGAAGTCGAGGAAGCCCCCGGGGCCCCATCTAACTACCTACTGATAAGCAAGCTGAACCATGTGGAATGGGTCGCGCCATGATGAGCCCGGAGGAGGAGAATACGCCGCGTGCGTGGTACCACTGCGGCGTTTGCAGTGAGGTTTTCCGCGGCGGGTTAGGTGAGCAGGGCCCGCAGGGATGCCCGGCCTGTGGGAGTCCGTTGCGGCGGACGCCGTCGGCGGAGGTGTCGGGCGTGGCGATGGGTGGTTTGCCACGTGCAGGGGTTCAGCGCAACTTGCAGACGGGTGTGCGGCGCATGGCGTTGGATCCGCTGCGTTCCGGTGGCCACTCATTGCGCGCCAAGGTAGGGAGATCCACGGCCCCCACGGCGGTCCGCGGGAGCGGCTTGCGGCGGCGCCGCACGGGCTTGATCCTTGTGATTATCATTGGCCTGTGGGTGCTCGGACTCGCCTGGTACGCCCTGCGGGTCGATCCGCAACCCGCACGGGCCAAGGGCCCAGAGCGTGCCGCCAATGCCGCGGACGGACGCAGAGCGGAAGAGTTGGGCGCCTTGCGCAGCGCCTTGCCGGGGTGTCAGCGAGCGTGGTTTGATTTTCTGCGCGCGGCGACTCCCGAAGCGCGGGCCCAATCGGCCAAGGATGGCTATCTGATTGTTGGAGCGATGCAGCGCTACTATCAGAATCACCCCGCGCTCAACTTAACCACCGTGCCGGTGCAGCGCCTTGGTGAGGTGATTAGAACGCCCGAAGGCCTGGCAATCGAGAGCTTGTGGGTGACCTCCGAGGAGCAATACGAGGTGGTGTTCTTCAATCAGAAGGGGGAGTGGCGGATGGATTGGAAGAACCACGTTAGGCACTCAGAGATGGATTGGCCGCTCTATCTCGCCGGCGTGGGCGAGGATGAAGGGGAGTTCCGCCTGTTCGTGCGTGAGCGCCAAGCCCAACGCCGCGATGACGGCATGATCAGCGTGGTTTTTTATCTGCCACGCTATGGCCGAACCGAGGAGTTTGGCCCCCAGTCGCCGGAGTTCCTGGTCGCCCGTGACAGCGCGGCTGGCCGGCGGATGGCCGCGGTGCTGGCACGGGCGAAGCAGCGCAAAGGAGCCTATCAGTCAAAACTTGCTGAGCTCGATCCCACGGGGATGGCCCGTGTCAGGGTGAAGATCCTGCGCCATGAGTTGGCGGGCAAGCGAACCTTTGAGTTAAAGGAAGTGGTTGCTGGGCACTGGTTGGACCTTGCCGATCCGGGGATTGATGAGCTTGCCGCGGATGGCGGTCTGCCTCTGCCAAGCCGCTAAGCGCCTTGGGCTTGGAGGCCGCGGCGCATGGCGGCGAGCGGCGCATCCAAGGGGAACCAGATTTCGAAGGCCAGCGCCCCCTGGTGGATAAGCAGAGAGCTGCCATTGGCCACGCGCGCCCCGGCCTCGGCCGCAGCCTTGAGAAAGCGTGTGCGCGGCGGCTGATAGATCGAGTCGTACACAAGGTGGTAGGGCTGAAAGCAAAGCTCCGGAAGCGGCGACGGATCGCCGTGCTTGAGGCCGAGGGAGGACAGGTTGACCAACAAGTCAGAGCCGGCCGCCTCTTCCCGCAGGCGCGGGTCATCCAGGCCGAGAGCGACGAGGCGGCTTCCGGGACCTTCCAGACGATCGCTGTGGAAGCAGGGCTGGAGGGTGGCTGCGAGCTCGCGGACCTTCTCGAGGCCGCGGTTAACCAGAACGAGTTTTTTGCACCCCTCGAGGGCACACTGGGTGGAGATGGCCTTTCCGGCACCGCCGCCAGCACCAACAATGAGTACGCGCAGCGCTTGGAGATGGACGCCAAAGTCCTCGCGGATGGCCCGCACGAAGCCTGGGCCGTCGGTGTTGTCACCACGGAACCGGCCGGCATCGAAAGTCACCGTGTTGACCGCTCCAAGCGCCTGGGCTGTCTGGCTCACTTCATGGCAGACCGCAAGGGCCTCAAACTTGTGGGGCACCGTCACATTGGCGCCAATAAACCCCAGCGCCGCCATCCGTCGGAAGGCCTCCGCCACTTCGGTGGGAGCGACTTCCACACGGATATAGCGCACGTCGAGCATGTGCTCGTCGAGGGCGGCCTGATGCATGCGCGGCGAGGCGGAATGCTCCACGGGCGAGCCGATGACGGCCAAGCGCGCCGGTTTGACGTGGCCTGCATCGAGCCGCGCCCGGTCTTCTAGGTCATCAAGGGTGTAGGTTTGCGCCATGGAAGTTAGGAAAGCTGGACGGCCAAGGCCCGCAGGCGCCGGGCGGACTCCGCCGAACCGAGAATCTCAAGCATGGCGCCCAGATCCGGTCCTCCGGCACGGCCGCTGAGAGCCACACGGGTGGGGAACATCAGCTGGCCGGGCTTGGCACCCTGCGCCTGGGCGACTGCCCCCAACAAATTCTTGGCCACCTCGGCGGACCACGCCGATGCGCCTTGGAACGCGGCGGCCAAGGCGTCCAGCAGGGCTGGCGCCTGGCCGTTGGCGCGAACTTTTTCAAGGGCGTCGGGGTCGCAGGGGAACTCGTCGATGAGCAAGAACGACAGCGCCGCGGGAACTTCTGAAAGCACACGCACCTTGTCGCGCACCGCCGTGGCCGCCGCCGCATAACGCGGCCCGGTTGGCAAGCCGGCGGCCTCAACGTACGGCTCGGCCAAGGCGGCAAAGCTGTCATCATCCAACAGGGCAAGGTGCTGTTGGTTGAGCCAGGCGCACTTTTCCCCATCGAAACGTGCAGGGGAGCGGTTCACCGCTTCCAGCGTGAAGCGCTCGATGAGCTCCTCGGGTGAAAAGATCTCATCCTCGGACTTCGGCGACCAGCCAAGCAGTGCGAGAAAGTTGACCACCGCTTCTGGAAGATACCCGAGTCGGGGGTATTCGCCCACCGCGGCACCCTCGTCACGCTTTGACATCTTTGAACCATTGGCATTGAGAATCAGAGGGATGTGGGCGTACTGCGGGGCCGCCACGCCGAAGGCCTCAAACAGTTGGAGGTGCTTGGGGGTGTTCATCAGGTGGTCCTCGCCGCGGATCACGTGGGAGATTTGCATCTCCAGGTCGTCGACGACATTGACGAAGTGGAACACGTAGGTGCCGTCGGAGCGCTTGACGACCATGTCGGGGGTGTTGGACTCGTCGCTGTAGTCGATGGTGATTTCGCCGCAGACCAGATCGTTGAAGGTCAGCGGCCGGCGCTCGAAGCGGAAGCGCCATGCGCCATCATCTTGGTAAACCCGGCCCTTTGCGCGCAGAACCTCAAACCAGCGGTCGTAGATGGCCAAGCGCTCACTTTGAAAATACGGGCCGAATTCGCCCCCGACCTCCGGGCCCTCGTCCCAGTCCAGGCCAAGCCAGTTCATGCCGTCAAAGATGGCTTGGCGCGCCTCCGCGGTGTTGCGTGCCGCGTCGGTATCCTCCACGCGCAGGACAAAAACCCCGCCGTGATGGCGGGCAAACAACCAACTGAACAAGGCGGTGCGGGCACCTCCAACATGAAGATAGCCGGTGGGTGAGGGAGCGAAGCGGGTGCGGATCATCGGTGTTAGAATGGCTGTTTGAGCATGAAGCGCCAGCCCGCAGAAGCGCGCCAGGCCGGGGGCCGCTCAGTTGTTAGGCCTGTTGGCCGCCCAGCGGATCGCCGCGAGGAGGTGCTGGCGGGCAAACGGCGTGCTCAGTGAGCGCAAATCATGGCCGAATTCGGTGTAAAAGAACCGTCCACCGGTGGCCGGTTCGTGGGTCCATGCAATGGGGTGGTCTATGCCCATGGGTTTGCCGCCGCGGGTTTTAAAGAACTCGCGCACCGGCGTGTAAGTCGTCTCATCAACGCGCATGAGCACTTTGAAACCCGGCAGTCCGGTGACCGAGCGGTCGTGATTGGTCCAGTCGGCCTCGATCTCAAAGTCCGCCGGCTGCCCTGCGACGGCCGGATGGTCCTTGGCCGCCGGATCGAGCGCGACCCGGGCCTTGCTGTAGTCCGAATCGCTGTTGAAGTCGCAGCCTCCTAGGGTGTTGAGCCAAGGCCACTTTGTCTGGTGGACCAGCGCCGCGTGGAGGCCAATGATGCCCTTTTTGCCGGTGGCAAACCAAGTTTCCACCGATGTCCGCTGGGCTTCCGGCAGAACCTTGTCGAGCTCATTGGCGTTATTGAGAACCAATACATCATAACGCTCCAACTCGGCCGCTTGGAGATCCTTCCAGTGTTCGGTCACGTCCACCTCAATGCCGTTCTCCTGGCCTAGCAGGACAAGCCAGCGGTTGATCTTCGGGATGTCGGCGTGGCGGTAGTAGCCGGTGTTGGAGTAGACCAAGACCCTGATGGGCGCAGGGGCCGCCGCGGTCGGGGCCGCCGCGGGGAGGGGGTCATGGGCGCTTGCGCTGGCTAGCAGGAGCGGCAGCATTGCGGTTAGGAAGGTGCGCATCGGTGATGATCGGGTCAGGGGCAAGGGTCGAGGAATTTGCCCGGGTTGAGGATGCCCAGCGGGTCGAGCGCGTGTTTGATGGCGCGGTGGACTGCCAGGGAGGTGTCGCCGAGAGCTTGGCGGATCCAAGGCATCTTTGCCAAGCCGACGCCATGCTCGCCGGTGATGGCACCGCCGTTGGCCAGCACCCAGGTGAAAAGCGCATCGAGCGCTGCGTCCGCCCGCGCTCGGGTGGAC
>JBILQA010000397.1:0-2633 GCA_044373535.1 Akkermansiaceae bacterium
AACGCAATAGCGTGGAGGCCTACCTGCGGATTAAATATCTCACTGCGCCCAGCGTAATCGGCCTTGCGGCGATGACCGTGAGCCCGGAGGTGACTCAGGCGGTGATCGAGCCGAGCTATCTTCCGACGGGATATCGCGTGATGGAGGAAAGTGTCGATGAACTCGGTGCAGTGGCTGCGGAATCCACGGCAGTCATGGAGGCCGATCCATCACTTCAACTCCAAGTGACGCCAAGCAATGGCAAATTGCTTGTCGCCTTCCCCGAGCTATTGCCGACCGGCGACTACCATTTGCATCAATCCAGCTCGTTGCTGGATATCGATGACCCCGGCAAGCGGATCTTTTCGATCTATCGCGAGGAGATTCTCTTGATGGATCCGTTCACCCGCCTGCACACGACGGTGGAAGTCGACCCACCGTCGTCCCCTGGATTCTTCCGCCTGTTTTATCAAGGTTCCAGTGCGCCGTAACTCAGCGTTTCGGTAGCGAACTACGTGAGAAGTTCGGCGGTGAGAATCCACCTTCGGCCTGATCGCCCGGACGTGCCAAGAACCCTCCCGCTACCGCCATGCCATTCCCACGAGCTTTGCTCGATCACCCATGAATGTTTCCGTGATCATTCCGTGCCACAATGCGGCGGCATATTTGGCTCAGGCATTGCGCTCGGTGCTTTCGCAGAGCCGTCCGCCCACGGAGGTGATTGTGGTTGATGACGGTTCCCGCGACGCCTCGGTCGCGGTGGCCAAGGGATTTGGTTCGGCCGTGCGGGTCATGGTTCGGGAAGCCAGCGGTGCGCCGGCGACCCGCAACTTTGGTTACGGTCAGTGCTCGGGGGATGCGGTGATGTTTATGGACGCGGATGATGTCCTTGGACCTGATGTGCTTGAGACACTTGAGGCGGCTCTCGAGGAGGGCAGCGGCGGGATCGCCTGCTGTCGATGGTTCCGCTTGGAGCTTGAGGGCGCGCGCTGGGTTGGCCGACCCGCCTCATGCGCCGGACGGCGGCGCGCGGACGACCCCCTGCAAAGTTGGCTGACAGGCTGGTACCACCCACCTTGTTCGGTGCTGTGGCAGCGCGAGGCGTTTGAAGCGACCGGCGGGTGGGATCCGCTTGCCCAGGTGAACAATGACGGAGATCTCATGATGCGTGCCTTCGTGCTCGGCCTTCCGCTCCATGTGGCCGCGACCGGCTCGGCGTATTACCGTCGCCTGCCGGCCGGAGAATCCTCGCTGAGCGCGACGCGCTTCTCGCCCGCGGCATTGCGCGCGCGCATCTGGGTGGTCGAACGCATTGCCCGGCAATTGCGCGACGGCAAGCGTCTGGAAAAGTACCGTCCCGCGCTTGGCCACGCGTTGCGCATGCTCGCCTCGGAATGCGGCAGTGATTGCGCCGACCTTAAAGACCACTGCGCCGCACTGTGCACGGAGTTTGCCAATCCCGACTGGCACCACGCCCTGCAGCTCAGTCAACGGCGAGTGCGGGCGCGGTGGGCGGCAGTCCGTGCCTCGCTGCGGCCGCAGGTACCCGGGGGGACTCCCGAGATCACTTGGGGGCTTGAATAACCCATCCACTGCGATGCTGGACAATCGTCCCATGAAGACTCCGGCGGTCACGGTGATCTTGCCCACGTTCAATCGTGCGCATCTCTTGCCGCGTGCGCTCGACAGCATCTTGCGCCAGGATTTTAAGGATTTTGAACTGCTCGTCATCGACGATGGCTCGACGGATGCGACTTGCGCTGTGGTGGACGCCTACGCGCAAGCGGATGCCCGGGTCATCCCGCTTGTGCAGGAGAAAAATGCCGGTGTCAGCGCGGCGCGCAACCGTGGAATGGACCAGGCCCGCGGCGCCCTGATCGCCTTTTTGGACTCCGACGATGAATGGCTGCCGGGCAAGCTCCGGCGTCAGGTGGCGTTTTTTGCTCAAGCTCCTGCTGAGGTGGGATTGCTCTACGGCGCGGTCCACACCGTGGGCAACGACTGCTGGACCTTCCATCCGGTCCATCGCGGAAATCTCTACGTCGTTCTGCTTGAGCAAAATGTCATCCATGGGACCTCTGGGGTGATGTTGCGCCGCGAGGTCGTCGCCCGCGTCGGTGGCTTTGCGCCGATGCCCGCCATCGAAGATTGGGATTATTGGATCCGCGTCTCGCGTCACTTCCTCATCGATTTCCTCACTGAGCCGCAGATCCGCTACTACGCGCCACTCGACGATCCGCTGCGTAAAACCTGTAACCAGCGCGAGAACCTTGACGCCCGCGCCTGGCTCTTCCGCACCCATGGCAGCGAAATGCGCCGCGTCCACTGCGCCGACCGATTCCTCGCCGAGAGCGCACGCCGCCACCTTGGCGCACGCGAGCCGCTTGAGGCTCTACGGCTCGCCGGCCACGCGCTGTGTCACTCGCCGCAGGTGGCCCGCTACTATGTGCTGCTGGCCAAAGCGCTGGTCCGCAGCGTCCTGCCGCACCCCGGCGGGCACCGCCACGCCTGAGTTCCCGCCAATCCCATTCCCCGCTAACTATGAGGATTCCCCGACTTGCCGACCTCTGCCCGCTCGCCACCGATACCTTCCACATCACCCGCCCCTACGGCCGCCGACGCCTCGCGGTGGTTTTCTGCCTCGAGCTCATGCA
>JBILQA010000084.1:0-8949 GCA_044373535.1 Akkermansiaceae bacterium
CAAAGATCGGATAGGAGTGCACCCACGAGGTGGGGAGCGACAGGTGGTTGACGATGTAGAGCAGCGCCACGGTGACAATCGTCGCAATGTAGAACCACAGCGAGACATACAGGCTGCGCTCGTTGCGCTTCGCCAGGGTCCAGAAGAAGTTGATCCCGAAGACCACCCAGACGAGCGCCACGGCGATGTTGATCGGCCAGATGAGCTCCGCGTACTCCTTGCCGCGCGTCAGCCCCGCGGGCAGCGTCACCGCCGCGGCCAGGATGATAGCCTGCCAGCCCCAGAAGTGGATGCTTGAGAGCCGGTCCGAGGCCATGCGCACCTTGCATAGGCGCTGCGTCGAGTAATAGACGCCGGCGAACACCATGTTGCCCACGAAGGCGAAAATCACCGCGTTGGTGTGCAGCGGGCGCAGCCGCCCGAAGGTGAGAAACGAGATCCCGTCGCCATGGAACAGCCCAAAGGAAATTTTTTCCAGGATGTGGCCGTTCATTTGCCACCATGACAACTGGGTGGCGATGAGCACGCCGACAAGCATGCCGACAAGTGCCCAGATGACCGAAGCGGCGAGAAAGCGCCGCACCGAGCGGTCGTCGTAGGTGATGGTGGTAGTGGCCATGAGAAGCGGGAGCGGGGTTCAGCGGGGAAGGGGGGTTTTCACGCCAGCAGGTTCATCGTTGAGCGGCAGCAGCGAGTCGCGCTCAAGGCTCGTGCGCCGCCGCCGACGGCTCTCGGCCGCAAAGCAGACAACAAAGATCCCTGCCAGGCAGGTGCTTACCAAAATCGTGAGGGCCAGAACTTCCATCGCTGCGGCAAAGCAGAGCACAAACCGCCGGGGCGTGCCGCGCATCGCTTCGCGAAGACTGCGCGGATTCTCGGATCAATCGCGCCCGATTCGGCTGCTCATCCACTCCGCGAACGCGTCGCCAATCACCGCGGTTAGGCAAGCGGGCGCAAACCGCGACGGATCCGCCGCGAGATGATAGTCCCTTGGTGGCGCCCCTCCCGTCTGCGCCGTGAGCGCCACCCGGAACGTGTTCTCCTCCCCCGCGGTCACCGCGAGCATCCCCGGACCCTCCAGAATCACATGGCCGCGCCGCGCAAACAACAGCTCCAACGGCGGAAGCGCCCCCGCGCTGGTCGCCGACTCTCCCAGCAGGCGCAGGCACGCCAGGTCGTCGCGCATGGCGGCGAGCACCGCGGGATCGAGCGCCAGCCAGCTGTTGTCCTCCGCGTCATATTCGCTCAGGTGGCGGCGCAAGTGCAGGGCCAGCGGCGTCGGGCGCCCGCCGAAGTCCTCGATGGCGAGCGCCGCCGGGGCCAAGTGCGGGTGCCAGTGGGGATGCAGGGACTTGGCGTCGCGCGAGGCTATCAACCATTGATAGACCTCCGGCAGCCGGTGGGTGAAGGAGACAGGAGGGTGCATGGCGAAGGATGATGGCAGATTCCGCAGGGGCATTGCCTCGCACCGGTTATTTGAATTGACGCATTTCTTGCCCCCGCCGGCGCCGCGCTTCTCGCGCTGGGGCCGGGGATGTGCTCGAAATGCCATATTTCGTTGTGCAATCCGCGGGCGCCGGTGTTCATTGGCCTGACGGATGTTTGATATTCGCGAGAAGCCGGATTTGGTGGAGCGGGCCCTGTTGGTCCGCATTTACGTGGACCACGAGGACGCGCCGGAGTCGACGTCGTTGTTGGCCGAGCTTGCCGAGCTCGTCGACACGCTCGGGATCACCGTGGTCGAGAAGTTGCTCGTGCGCACCCGCGAGCAGCACCGGAAGTTCCTCTGCGGCACCGGCAAGGCGCAGGAAGTCGTCGACCTGGCCCGCGCCCACGAGTGCGACGTCATCGTTTTCGACAACATGCTCATGCCCTCCCAACAGCGCGAGTGGGAGCGCTTGGCCGATCTCTGCGTGATCGACCGCGAGGAGGTCATCCTGGATATCTTTGCCAAGCGGGCGCAAACCCGTGAGGCGCGCCTCCAGGTGGATCTCGCACGCATGCAGTACGCCCTGCCGCGTATGGCGCGCATGTGGGCACACCTTGACCGTGAAGGCGGTGGCGGGTCGGCCGGCTCCGGCGCCGCGTCCCGCGGGATGGGTGAAAAGCAAATCGAGGTCGACCGCCGGCTTGCCCGCACCCGCATCGACCGCTACCGGCGCGAACTCGAACAGGTCCGCCAGCAGCGCAAGACCCAGCGCAAGGAGCGCGAAAAGTTCGCCACCCCGCATGCCGCCATCGTCGGCTACACGAACTCCGGGAAATCCACCTTGCTCAACAAGCTCAGCGGCTCGGACGTCATGGCCAAGGACATGCTCTTCGCCACCCTGGACACCACCACCCGGCGCATCGAGTTGCCCGACGGCCAGGGGATGCTCCTAACCGACACGGTGGGCTTTGTCCGCAACCTGCCGCACCGTTTGGTGGAAGCATTCAAGGCCACCTTGGAGGAGGCCGTCCTGGCCGACTTCCTCATCCACGTGATGGACGCCACCTCCCCCGAGCTCGACATCCACTACGAAACGACCCGCGCGCTGATGAAGGAGCTTGGCGCCGACGAGAAGCGCGTCGTGCTGGCCCTCAACAAGATCGACTTGGTCGATGGCCAAGGCGCGCTGGCCGACCTCGCTGCCCGCTACCCCGACGCGGTGATGATCTCCGCGGCCAGCGGCCTGGGGATGGAGAAGCTAACCGAACAATGTTGCCAGATGTTGGCCGACCGGGTGCAGCGCATCTCGTTCCGCATCCCGCAAGCGCGCGCCGACGCCGTTGGCCTCCTGCACCAAGAGGGCAAGGTCCTCTCGGTGGAGTACGAGGGCAATGACATCCTGGTCACCGCGGTGGCTCCCGCCGCGCTGGCTGGCCGCCTGACAAAGTTTATCGATGACGGCAGCCGCAGCGGCCTGCACGATGAATGATGGAATTCCCCCCAGTCTCCTAGTACACACGCACTGTGATTCGCAACGCCCACCTCCCGTGCCTAAGCCCCTCTCTTGGCCTTGGCCTCACTCTTCTGCTGGCAGCCGCTGGTCTGGCCCAGGTTCCCGCGCAGCCGCCGGTTCTGCGCGCCGAGCCACTCACCGAGCAGGAGGCCCAGTTGGTCCGCCCGCGCACCGGGGCCGAGGAGGCCGCCAGGCTCGCCCGCGCCGCCGCAGCTCCCGTGACTCCGCCCGCCCCTGCAGCCCCTGCCGCCCCGCTTAGCCCGGCGCCCGCGGTGGCCGCGGCGCCCGCCAACCCGCCGGCCGGCGAGGACGCCGTGCGCGTGCAAATCTTCCTCGAGCGGAAAAACTTTGGCCCCGGCGTCGTCGATGGGCGCATCGGCTTGTTCACTAAGCTGGCCGCCGAGACTTGGTTTGCCTCCCAGGGGATGGGTCCGGTTGACTGGGATGTGCTCACCCGCATGGCTCGCGAGGCCGTTCCCGCGGCCTACACCACCAGCGCCATTCCCGAGAGCGCCAAGGACTGGGTCGACACCACCCTGCCAACAAGCCGCAGCGGCCAGGCCGCGCGCAAACGCATGAGCTACCGCAGCATCGGCGAGTACATGGCCGAGCGCTTCCACGCCTCCATCGACTTCCTCGTCCAACTCAACGGCGCCGCCGTGGTTGCCAATGCCACTCCAGGCACCGAGCTGCGCGTTCCCAACGTCCAACCGTTTCTAATCGAATCCATCGCCGGCACCCAGCACAAGGCTGACGAGCGCCTCAGCCAGCGCGTCGTGGTCGTCGACACCAAGATGAACCAGTTGCGGATTTTCGCCCGCGTGGTCGCCTTCGTCGAGCCCACTCCCACCGCCCAGGATCTTGAGGTTAAGGAGAACGCCGTGGAAGTCGCCGCCCCCCAAGAGGGCACCCTCGCACTCCTCGCTGCCTTCCCGATCACCCCCGGCCGTCCCGAGGTCATCCACTTCGGCACCTGGAAAATGGCCACTTGCGTCGATTTCCCCTTCTGGCGCTACGACCAGCAGTTCCTCGACACCGGCAAGCGCAGCGACTCCGCACTGAACATCCCGCCCGGGCCTAACAGCCCGGTGGGAGTCATGTGGGGCGGCCTAACCAAGAGCGGCATCGGCATCCATGGCACTGACTCGCCTGAGACGATCGGACGTGCGCGCAGCTCGGGCTGCATCCGCATGGCCAATTGGGACGTGGCGCGCCTGCCGGGTTTTGTGCGTCCTGGGGCAACCGTGGAGGTTCGTTGAGCTTATGCGCATGGCCGACGGATTCCCCGTCCGGGTGGCGGCCTATGCGACCGTGCTGCTGCTGGTCCTGGCAGACATGATGTTTGGCGGTCCGCTGCGCCAGCGCATGGACCGGCAGCGGCCGGGCAGTCCGGAATCGATGGCGCGTGCACGTGCGCAGGGGATAGTGGCCCGGGTATTGAAGTATCCCATCACCCGGGAGCAACTTGAGCGCGCGGTCGCTCAGCGGCTCTGGCTGGAAGGTCGGCAGCCTGGGCAGCTTGCTGCCAGCGAGCGAAAAATCCTCACCTACGCGGTGCTCAGTGAGCTCATCGACCATCAATTATTGCGCGTAAAGACGCAGGCAAACGCCGACGAAGCACCCGTGAGCGGGGCTGAGATTGACGCCGCTGTGCATGCCTTCCGCAGCCACTTTCCCGCCGACGTTGATTTCCCTGCCGCCTTGGCCACTCAGGGGATCGCCAGCGAGAAGGAGCTGCGCTTTCGCCTTGCCGCCACCCTGCAGCAGGAAAAATACCTCGAGACGCGCATCCAGCCGGCCATTCTCGTCAGCCAGGATGAGGTCCGAGCCTGGTACGACGCCAATCCCACAGCCGCGGAGATCCCACCCGCGGTTAGGATCCGGCAGGTGTTCATCTCCAGCAGAAACCGCAGCCCCAGCGAGGCGCGCGCAATCGCCGACCGCGCGCAGGCCGAGTTGGCTCAACCAAACGGCGACTTCGCCGCCCTCGCCGCCCGGGTCAGCGAGGATGATGCCACCAAGGGCCGCGGCGGCGACCTCGGCTGGCTTGCCCCCGAAAGCCTCCCCCGGGAGCTCGCGGCGGCCATTGCCCCCCTCAAGGTCGGCGGGCAAGCGCTTGTGCGCAGCCCCCTCGGCTCGCACCTCATTGAGCTCACCGAGCGCCGCGACGCCTCTCGCCGCACGTTTGACGACATGCAGGCCGAGATCCGACCTGCGCTCGAGGCCCAGAAGCGCGCCTACGCGGTCGCCGAGTACCGGCGTCGGCTCCGCCACCTCGAGCGGCTCCATGTCCTCGTCGACAAGGAGGGGCTGTTCCCCGCGCCGCGCTGAACGAGCGCTGCGCCGGCTGTTTCCTTGGCAAAAAAAGAGCCGGAGGATCGCCTCCGCCGGCAAAAAAAGAGCCGGAGGATCGCCTCCGGCTCCGCAAGGCTAGCAGGAGCTAGCAAATTCTATCACCCGTTACGGTTTCACCAGCGCGTTGAGTTCGGCGCGGGTGATCGGCTCCTTGACGTCCTTGAACTTTTCCGCGGCGGCCTTGGCCTGGGCGGCGGTCACCGGGGCGGCGGCGTTGCCGAAGCTGTTGCGCACGAAGGTCATCAGGGCGGCGAGCTTTTCGGCGTCCACGGCACCGTCGGCCCCCACGAAGCTCGTTTCCATGCCGGCCATCATGCCGATGTACTCAGCCCCTTCCTTCTTGATCCCCTTGAGAACCACGCGGGCGAACACCTCGGGGTCGCCATTGACCACTGGTGAGCCGGACAGGGCGGGGGCCATCTTCATCGCTCCAACCGGCAGGCCTTTGCCGTCGGCTCCATGGCAGGCCAGGCAGGTCGCCGCGGTCGCTTGGCCCGCCTTCATCTGGGCCTCCTTGTCGGCTTCCGCGTGCAGCGCGAAGGTGGTGGCGAAAAAGGCGGCGGCGGCGAGGGAAACGGCTGATTTTTTCATGAGCGTCGGTGGGACTGCCTGCAGTTAGACGCGGGACCGCCCGGGCCGCAACGTGAAAAACTCCCCCGGGGCGGCGATTTTACCCGCCCTTTACCCGCGCCAGGGCCAATCCGGGTTAGAAGCCCCCAAGCAAAACGCGGCCTGAGCGATGAATGCGACCCGCGCCCTTGCGCCGCGGTGGACTTTCCCCTTTCCTAACCAACAAGCATGACCCAGCCCACCATCCTGGTCATCGAGGACGATTCCGCCGTGCGCCGCGGCATCCTCGATGTGCTCCACTACGCCGGGTACCTCACGCTCGAGGCGGCCGACGGCCATGCCGGCATGGAACTTGCCCTGCAGGCGAACTACCGGCTGTTGCTGCTAGACTTGGTGATGCCCGGGCCGTCCGGCTTCGATATCCTCGAGGCGCTCAAGAAAAAACGCCCGGGCCAGCCGGTCATCATCCTCTCGGCGCGTGGCGAGGAGGGCGACCGGGTGCGCGGGCTGGTCAACGGCGCCGATGACTATGTGGTGAAGCCCTTCAGCATGCGTGAGTTGTTGGCGCGGGTGGATGCCGTTTTGCGCCGCAGCTGCGAGCGCGGCGCGCCCTGCGAGCAGCGCCCGGTGCCGGGCGGAATCGCGGATTTTGCCCAGCGCGCATTGATCTTCGCCGACGGCCGGCGCGAGGAACTCTCCGAGCGCGAGGGCGCGCTGCTGCGCTATTTCCTCCAGGCCGGCGGCCGCGTGGTGACCCGTGAGGAAATCCTCCGCCAGGTCTGGGGGCTTGACCCCGACCGGGTGGAAACCCGCACCCTCGACATGCACATGATGCATCTGCGCACCAAGCTCGGCGACAGGCAGCAAAAGGTCCTCGCCACGGTGCGCGGCCGCGGCTGGCGCTTCAACCCCGATGGACTCGTATGAGGGTGGCCGCGGGAACCTGCGTCTGGGTGCCGCTGGCGGTTTGCGCCGTGCTGGTTCTCGGTGGCATGGCGTGGCTGACGCGCAGCGTGGTCGCCTCTGAGCGCGAGCGCTCCGAGGCCCAAGCGCGCGCCGATCTGCAGGAGGACATGCGCTTGGCCCTCTGGCGCATGGACTCCGCCGGCGCGGCCTTCACGATTGCCGAGAGCCAGCGCGACGAGGCCCCGCCGGCGCAGGACGCCGCCAGCCCGG
This sequence comes from Akkermansiaceae bacterium, assembly GCA_044373535.1. Classification (GTDB taxonomy): domain Bacteria; phylum Verrucomicrobiota; class Verrucomicrobiia; order Verrucomicrobiales; family Akkermansiaceae; genus JBILQA01. The sequence goes on from JBILQA010000084.1 coordinate 7,044, forward strand.
TGCGGATGCGCTTTGAAATCCGCGCCGGCGGGACGCTCGCCGTGGCCCAGCCGCCCGACCTCGCTGAGAAGCTGCGCGAGATTGTTGGGCGCAGCCCGGAGACCCGGAAGCTGCTCGCCGGCATCGCCAGCAACTGCAAGGTGGAGGGTTGGGGCGCTCCAATGGTCGATAACTCCAAGGACCCCGACTACCCCCAGGACGACGGCGGGGGCAAGGCCTCCGCCAGCTTCCAACAGCGGGCCAATGTCCAGGAGTACAACAACCGCGGCCGCGCGGTGAACGACGTGCTGCAGAAAACCCAGGCGCTCAACCCGCAGGTGGCATCCGGCCCGGTGTGGGCCGAGGCCGGTGTCGCGCGCCCCGCATGGATCGATGGCGAGTTGTTCCTGCTGCGCCGCATCGAGCGCAACAGCGGCGGCTCGGTCCAGGGGATCTGGTTGGATGCTGATAGGCTCAAGGCGATACTGCTAGCCGAGGCGCGCGACCTGCTTCCCACCGCCTTGCTGGTCCCCGCCCTTGAGCCAAGTGACGATGGCATGGTGCTCGCCTCCTTCCCGTGGCGGCTCGTCACCCCGCACGCAGCGGATGGTGCCGCGCAGATGCAGAGTGGCGTGGCCGTCTCGCTTGCCGTCGGCTGGCTTGCGGTGTTGCTGGCCATGTTGGCGGGCGCCTTGCTGGTCCGCGGCGTCCTGCGCCTGAGCGAGCGCCGGGCCTCGTTTGTCTCCGCCGTCACCCATGAACTGCGCACGCCGCTCACCACCTTCAAGCTCTACACCGATTTGTTGGAAAATGACGTCGTGCGCGGCGAAAAACGCCGCGAGTACCTCCACGTGCTTGGGCGCGAGGCCGACCGGCTCACCCATCTGGTTGAGAACGTCTTGGCCTTCTCGCGCATCGAGCGCGGCAGCGCCAAGGCGGCCGTGCGCACCGCCACCGCCGCAGAGCTGCTTGGGCCGCTGCGCGACCGGCTTGAGCAGCATCTCGCCGACGCGGGGCTGAGCTTGCGCCTGGACACCGGCGGGGAGGCGGCGCGGGTGCCTCTGCGGGTTGATGCCGCCGCTGTTGAACACATCCTTTTTAACCTCATCGACAACGCGGCCAAGTACGCGGCCCGCAGCGATCCCGCGGAGGTGAGCATTGCAGTGAAGATGAGTCCCCGCGGCGTTGCCATCATTGTCTGCGACCACGGACCCGGTGTCTCCCGCGCCGAACAACGCCGGATCTTCCGCGCCTTCCACAAGTCCGCCCGCGACGCTGCCGAGTCGCGCCCCGGCGTCGGCCTTGGCCTCGCCTTGTCGCGGCGCCTCGCCCGCGAGCATGGCGGCGAGCTCACCTATCAGCCCGACACCGGCGGCGGCTGCTTCGTCCTGAGCCTGCGGCGCGATGGTTAGCCGCTGCCGGGGCGCGAAGTTAGATCTTCCGCCCGCCCGCGGCGCTCGCCAGACTCGTGTCCGCTATGGTCACCAAATCGCTCGCCGCCGCGGCAACGCTGTATCTGTTGTTAGCCGTTGGGGCCGCAGCCGCCGACCCGGTGGTGCTTGTCCTGTGGCCCGACCTGCCCCCTGACCGTCCCGGCGATGAACATGTGCGCGATCGTGGAACCGCGGAAAAGCCCGATCGGTCGCTTTCCAATGTCACCATCCCCACGCTCACCGCGATCCTGCCGGAAAAACCCACTGGCGCAGCGGTCATCATCTGCCCGGGCGGTGGCTATGGCGGGCTGGCCTATGACAAGGAGGGCATCGACGTGGCCAACTGGCTCGCATCCAATGGAATTGCGGGCTTGGTCCTGAAATACCGGCTGCCGCGTGCGGCGCCCGGGGCGGCCGAGCCGGTTCCCTTGCAAGACCTGCGCCAGGCGATGCGGGTCGCCAAGGCGCGGGCAGGGGAGTGGAAGGTCGACCCG
>JBILQA010000398.1:0-2615 GCA_044373535.1 Akkermansiaceae bacterium
CATCAAGTCGACCGCCTACGCGGAAAACCTGCTCGCCCAAGCCGAGGCGCGCCGCCACGGCGCCGACGAGGCCTTGCTGCTCAACTCCTGCGGCGAGCTCTGCGAGTGCGCCACCCGCAACCTCTTCCTCGTCCGCGGCGGCACCGTGCACACCCCGGAGCTGAAGAGCGGCTGCCTCCCGGGGGTGACCCGCGCGGTGGTCTTGGCCCTCTGCGCCGAGGCCAACATCCCGGCCCATCAGGACACCCTCGTGCCCGCAGACCTCGAGTCCGCCGAGGAAGTCTTCCTCACCTCCAGCATCGGCGGCATCCTCCCGGTGCGCTCGCTCCAGGAGCGGGTGTTGGGCGCCGCGCCGGGCCCCGTGACCGCCCGGCTGGCCCAGTTGCTCGAGGCGGGCCGTTAGGGCGGGCGCCGCCCATTCGTTTCTCTAACACCGCCGGGGCGTTTTTTCCTTTTCAAGCCCAGCCCAAAGCCGAAAAACACAGGTCATGCCAAGACCTGTCACTCTCTTCACCGGCCAGTGGGCCGACCTTCCGGCCGCCGAACTCCTCCCGCGCATCCAGGAAATGGGCTACGACGGGGTGGAACTTGCCTGCTGGGGCGACCACTTCGACGTCCAGCGCGCGCTCAACGAGGACGGCTACATCGAGTCACGCTGGAAGCTGCTGCGCGACAACGACCTGTCCGCCTACGCGATTTCCGCCCACCTGGTCGGCCAGGCGATTTGCGACCCGATTGACGAGCGCCACAAGTCGATCCTGCCCGACCACGTCTGGGGTGATGGCGATCCGGAAGGCGTGCGCCAGCGCGCGGCCCAGGAGATGATCGACACCGGCAAGGCCTGCCGGAAGTTCCTCGACGCCGGCGCGGACTACATGGGCGACCGCGCCGCCGGCTCGGGCAAGGCGGTCGTCAACGGCTTCACCGGATCGAGCATCTGGCACGCGCTCTACGCCTTCCCGCCTACCAGCCAGGCCTATCTCCAAAAAGGTTACGACGACTTCGCCAAACGATTCATCCCGATCCTCGACGCCTTCGAGGAACTCGACGTCTATTTCGCCCTCGAGGTCCACCCAACAGAAATTGCCTTCGACATCGCCAGCGCCCAGCGCGCGATTGACGCGGTTGGCGGCCACAAGCGGTTTGGCTTCAACTACGATCCGAGCCACCTCGGCTACCAGGGCGTGGACTACGTGAAGTTCATCCGCACCTTCGCCGAGCGCATCCACCACGCCCACATGAAGGACGCATGGTGGGGCCACGGCGACGGCACCGTGGGCGTCTTCGGCGGCCACACCGACTTCTGCGACTCCCGCCGCTTCTGGGACTTCCGCTCGGTCGGCCGCGGCGACATCGACTTCGAGGAGGTCATCGTCGCCCTCAACGACATCCGCTACGCAGGCCCGCTTTCGATTGAATGGGAGGACGGCCGCATGGACCGATTCCACGGCGGCGAGGAAAGCTGCTCGTACGTCAAACAGTTGGATTTTGCCCGCAACGAGGTCGCCTTCGACGCGGCCTTCGACAAGGAGAACCGCTAGCATTCAAACGTTAGATTCAAACACATGCTTGCAAAGAACAGAAAGATCCGCATGGGGATGGTTGGCGGTGGCCGCGGCGCGTTCATCGGCGCGGTCCACCGGATTGCCGCCGGCATTGACGGCCAAGTGGAACTGGTGTGCGGGGCGTTCAGCTCCGACCCGCAGCGCTCGCGCGAGTCGGGTGCGGACTTCTTCCTGCCGGCCGAGCGCTGCTACGGCACGTTCGAGGAAATGATGACCAAGGAGGCCGCCCTGCCGGCGGGCGAGCGGATGGACTTCGTTGCCATCGTCACGCCCAACCACGTGCACTTCCCCGCGGCCAAGGCGGCGCTTGAGGCCGGCTTCCACGTGCTTTCCGACAAGCCGGCCACCTTCGACCTCGCCGAGGCGCGCGAACTTGCCGCCATCGTCGTGAAGTCCGGCCTGCTCTACGGGCTCACCCACAACTACACCGGCTATCCGTTAGTCAAGCAGGCGCGCAACATGGTCCGCGACGGCAAGCTCGGTAAAATCCGTAAGGTTGTCGTCGAGTACCCGCAGGGGTGGCTGGCGACCAAGCTCGAGGACAGCGGCCAGAAGCAGGCCGGCTGGCGCACCGACCCGCAGCGCTCCGGCGCCGCCGGCGCCATCGGCGACATCGGCACCCACGCGGAGAACCTCGCCGAATACATCACCGGCCTGCGCATCAAGGAGCTTGCCGCGGACATCACCGCCATGGTCCCCGGCCGCGCCCTGGATGACGACGGCAACGTGCTGCTGCGCTTCGACAACGGCGCCAAGGGCATCCTCCACTGCTCGCAGATCTCCGTCGGCGAGGAAAACAACCTGAGCATCCGCGTCTACGGCGAAAAGGGCGGCATCGAGTGGCATCAGGCCGAACCTAACACCCTGTTGGTGAAGTGGCTTGAGGACCCGATGCAGGTCTACCGGACCGGCAACGGCTATCTGGGAGCCGCCGCCGCGGCTAACAGCCGCACCCCGCCGTCCCATCCGGAAGGCTACCTTGAGGCCTTCGCCAACATCTATCGAAACTTCGCCAACCACATCCGCGCGTTCATCGACGGCACCGTGGCG
>JBILQA010000085.1:0-8893 GCA_044373535.1 Akkermansiaceae bacterium
CTGGTAGCGTGGATAGTAGTCGCCGTCGTTGTTGACGGCGAAGTTCATCGCCGGGGCCTCAGCGTAGGGCTCGATCTTGGCGGCCGGCAGCTTGATGGTGAGCTTGGCGATTTTCGGCGAGCTGGCAGCGACCTTGCCGTCGACGATGACCTGCAGGCCCTTGCCCTTGTTGTACTTGGTGCCGGAGCGGTCCCAGATGACGGCGATGTTGTGGCCGCGGTAAAGGACGTTGTCCATGGCGAAGAACTCCCACTCATCAGGGATGAGCGGATTGACGACGAGGGTGTCATCCGCCGACGGCTGGATGCCGCCCAGGCCGGTGATGACCAGGTCGGTGAACCCGGAGTGGAAGTAGTGCTCGGAGCGGTTGCCCATGTCGTGGCCTTCCCATGATCCGGTGAACGGGTTGGCGGCCTCCGCGACGTACGGCTTGCCGTTCTTGCGCTGGGTCACCGAGAAGGTGTTGAGCAGCTCGGCGTAATCCTTGCGGGTGACGAACTTCTGCTCGTAATTTTGCAGCAGGTTGCCCATCGCCTTGATCGTCTGCGCGGTGGCGAATGGCCACGACTGGCCGCTCCACCAGCAGCAGCCGGTCTTGAGGACAAACATCGGGTCCTCGCGCTCCACGGTCGTCGGCCCAAACGGAGCCTTGAAGTACTTCTCGTCCATCAAGAACTTCCACGCCTCTTCAAATCCGGCGCTCGGCATGTTGAACGCCCACGGGACATAGCCATGGAGCTCGCGGCCGTGCTCGCTGCCGGCGTACTTGCCGCTCTGGTAGGTCAGCGTGTGCTTCTCGATCTTGTAGGTCTTCGGGTCGCCCTCGAATTGCTTCTCGTGCTCCTGGTTGCTCATCGGGAAGAAGAACTTCCGCTTCGGATCCCACAGGTTCTTCTCCACCTGGGACTTGATCCCCGCGGCGGCGTCCGAGAAGGTTTTCTCGATCGTGGCGTCGCCCTTGAGCTTGGCCACGTTGGCGATCGCCCGCGCATCCGCCCACATGTAGGCGTTGAAGCTTGGCCGCAGCGACTGGCCACCGCGGAGGATGTCCTTGGTCTGCTGCGCGTTGATGTCGAACTCCATGCCGTCATCGTGGCCGTGCTGCCAGAACATCCCCATGTCCTCGACCCAGCCCTTTTTCTTCCAGCCCTCGTAGTTCTTCACCAGATCCGGCAGCATCGCCGTGGTGAAGTCCGGGTTCGGGTGCACCTGGTGGGCTGCCCACGTCGAGTCCGCCAGCCAGAATGAATAGTTGCGCGGCTGCGCTCCAGGGTGGGTCACCCAGAACTTCAAATAGTCGCGCACAAATCGCGCGTCATGGAGCCAGCGCACGTCGTAAATCTGCTGGCCCGCCGGGCAGGAAATCGTCCCGTACGCGCCAGACCAAAACGGCCGGTTGGCGAACTCCGTGAACTGGTAGCCATAGTTAGGCGACCCGTAGACGATGTGCCGCGTGACCAGCTCCCAGCGGTAGTAATAGGTCGTGTTGATCTCCGCGTTGGGAGTATCGACAAACGGGATGTTCTTCTCATACCAGTCAAAGTCCTGGTTGATCCAGAAATCCTGCTTTTGGAGCAGGGCTCGCTTGTCGAGCACCTGGGCGGACGCGGTGGCCACCGTCGCAAGCGCGAGGACTGACCAGAGGATGCGGGGTGATGTCATTCCTTGCAAATTATCGGGATGCCTCACGCTGTCAACCAATCGCGGCAATACCTAGCGGATTTGCGCCGATCCGACGGCACCGTGAGAAAAGTTTTTTTCTATCAGCCAATCAGCGCCGGCGCCAGCCCGGGCAGGCAATCACCCCCGGAGAGCGGCAGCCCGAGCTGAGCCGAGGGGTTGCGCGACGCGTGCCGGTAAAATGCCCCCCCCAACAAGGCTGTCCACCTGAGGCGGCTGGAACTAACAACGCGAGCGGCGCAGCAGCAGCATGCCGACACCGAGCATGCCTAACATCACCACGCTCGGCTCGGGGACCAGCGCGCCGTTTAGCTGGAAGTTGTCGTATCTAACTTCGTTGTTGCTGCCGTTGATGTTGGTCTTGTAGACGCGGAACTCGACGGCCTTGCCAGCGGCGAGGGCCACGCCTGCGGGGGCCGCGGGAGTGGCGAGGTTGAAGGAAAAATTCGCCGCTTGGTTGCCGCTGCCCGATCCGAGGATGCGTCCCCAGCCGGCCTCGACGAGCGAGCCGCCATCCACCGCGTAGTTGACGACAAAGCCGCGGTTGGCGGAGTCGTTGGCGGTGGTGGCCGGGTGGGCGAAGTCCAGGCTGAAGGACTCTAGATAAACCGCCTGGGCGCCCGCAGCGTAGGTGAAGGTCAAATAGTTGGACGTCGATGTGATGGCCCAGTTGGTGGGGCCCGCGTGCAGGAGGGTCAGCTTGTTGCCCGCGGTCGTGCCGGTGCTCAGGGTGCCGCTGGTGCTCGTCGAGTGTCGGCTGTCGGGCGCCACGTTGGTCACGCTGTTTGAGTTGCCAACATTGCTGCTGCCCACCCAGGTTAGGGAGCTTGCCGAGCCGAGGCTCTCGCTCGCCGCGCTGGTGGTGAAGGCCGCCGAGTTGCCCGCCGTGGCACCGGTGAAATCATAGTGGACCAGGGTGGCGGCGCGCGCCGGGCTGCTAGTCATCACTCCGGTAAGGATGAGTGCCGCGGTGGCGCCCTTCCATGTTGTCATTGCTGTCTTCATTGTTGGTTGTTGGGGGGTTCGTTGGGATTCATCCCCACGCCAATCCCGCGTCCTTGGCTTCAATCCGCCGCCGCGCAGAGACAACCGCGCGCAGGCTCGAGGGCAACAGGATCAAGCACAGCAATGGCGCCGCGCGATCCGTCTGGCAGATCGTGCGCCCACGCAGGCGCACGTCCTCAGAGGTTGTTACCTTCTGAAACAATGATTTGGGGGGGTGGGGGGCGTGCTAACCGCCGGTTGGCCGCGCACGCCGGAAAAAAGCAACTTATTGATGCTTATGGGAAGATAATTTTCCACTGATAAGTTGCGCTCAACTAATTGTTCGCTTAGATGGTTCCCGCGTAAAAATGAAACCCCGAGTAAACCAGCACAGGATAGCCATAGTTTGTGCAGCGGTGGCGTTGCTGCCGGCTGCTGGCTGGGGCGTGCCGAGCCTGAGTTTTGTGTCGGCCTCGGACACCCACTACGAGGACCCGAATGAGAGCAACGACCTCGAGCGGGTGATTTTGGCGACCTGCAACACGGTGACAAGCCGTACACTCTCCAACGTGGCGGTGCGCGGGATGCGTGGAATCATGGTGCCCGGTGACCTGCTCAATACGGGTACGACGACCCAGTGGACCTCCTGGGCGGCGGATTTTGGTTTGAACGGGGCAGACGGCCGGATTCCGGCGTACCCGGTTTACGAGGTGTTTGGCGGGAGCGGGCACGACGGTGCGGCGATGCCGACAAGCATAGCGGCGCGCAACACGCGGCGCTTCGGGCTGACTGCGGCAAACAGCGGCAACTACTCATGGGACTGGAACGGGATTCACTTCGTGGTTGCGGGAGTCAAGGCGGGCGTGTTGTCGACCGATGCGGACCGGGTGTTTTTGGCCAACGATTTGGCGACCCATGTGGGGACCAGCGGACGTCCAGTGGTGCTCCTTGAGCACGAGAATGCCGGCAACCTTGTGCAGAGCCTGTATGACGAGGTGCTCAAGAACTACAACGTGATCCTCATCCTCAACGGCCACCAGGCCGGCGGCGCGCCTGTCTGGAATGGGATCCAGACATTGAGTGGCAATGCCTTCCCGGGCGGCTACTGGCTCGTGCAGATCAATGGGACGACTCTGCGCGCCGGCCGCACCAAGGGGGGCAGCGGCAACCTGACTGCCAGCGTGACGCGCACGGTGACGTATCCAACGAGTGTGACCTGGGCGACGGCACCAAGCAACGGCGCGTGGGACCGCCCGGCGATCTGGAACGGCGGAGTGACTCCGCAGGCGAATGGCGATTATGCCTCGGTGGTGGTCAGCGCGGCGACTGCGCTGACTCTTGAGCGTGCCTACACGCTGAGCGGACTGACGTTGGAGACCAGCGGCGGCGGCGGGGTCAGCTTGGGAGCAGCCAACGGATCGGCCAGCCTGACGCTGCAGAAGACCGCCGGCGCGGTGATGCTCCACGCTTTGGGCAACCATTCGCTCAACCTCCCGGTGGAGCTGGCCAACGATGCCGCGGTCTGGGTCGATCATGGCAGCCAGCTTGACCTCAATGGCCGCTTCAACGGCAGCGCCAAAGGCCTGGCCAAGGCTGGCCAGGGCAAGTTGGTCCTCAATGTGGCCAACACCTATAGCGGCGCCACGGTGCTCTCCGCGGGGGTTTGCCAGCTGGTCCATCCAAGCGGCGTGCCCGGCGGGATCGGCGCGACCGGTGGCACCAGCGCCCTGACCATCCAAGGCGGCGTCTTGGAGCTCACCGACACCGATTTTCTGCGGCCTCTTGGGACCGATGCAGCCGCGGTGAGCTTTCTTGGCCCGGGCGGCTTTGCCAGCCTGGGCAACGCGGGCGACCGGACGGTGAACTTCGGCAACTCCGGCGCCGCGGTCACCTGGGGTGCCGGCAACTTTGTCCCAACCGGCGCCGCCTTGCGGCTGAGCTCATCGAGCGGCGCGCTGCGCTTCGCCAACCCGATCCAACTCGGCACCGCCACGGGCAAGTTCGAGGTGATCGGCGGCACCGCACGCCTCGACGGCGGCGTCTCCGGGACTGGCGGAATCGAAAAAATCGGCGCTGGCACCTTGGTCCTCCCACGCTTGGCCACCTTCACCGGCCCGGTCGCCATCACCGCGGGCACCCTGCAACTCGGAGCCAGCGACGTTTCCGGCCCATCCAACAACTTCACGCTGGCCGGCTCGATCAGCGGCGGCGCGCTCGTCAAAGAGGGCGATACGACCGTCACGCTCGGCGCAGCCAACTCGCACGCGACCACCACCGTGGCGCGCGGAACGCTGCGCCTCAACCACCGCGGCGCACTCGGGTATGGGGTCAGCATCCCCCGCGGGGCAAGCCTGCCGACCACCGCGGTGGCAAGCGGCGGCACCTTGGACGTCAACGGCCAATCGCTGGGGTGCCGGATCACCCTGAGCGGCGGCGCGCTGGTCAACCAAGCGGCCTCTGCGGCCACCCTTGCCGCCATCGCAGGGGTGACGACGAGCGCCGGCGGCGAGGCGATCCCCGCGGGCACCGGAGTGGCCCTCACCGGCGGCGGCGGGTCCGGCGCCACGGTAAGCGCGAGCTTTGGCCTGACGCCCCAGTCGTTCTCTTTCACCAGCGCCGGCATCGAGTATCAAATCGGCGACATCCTCTACATCACCGGCGGCGGCGGCAGCGGCGCACGCATCCGCTTAACCAGCGGGGGAGGCGTCACCACCAACTGGACGCTCATCGACCCGGGCAGCGGCTACACCAGCGCACCCACCGGGGTGGTCGGCGGGGAAGGCAGCGCCGGCTACAATGGCCGCGGCGCCGCCATCACCGGCAACGCCCAGAATTTCCAAGTCGCCTCGCTCACACTCACCGCGTCAGGCGGCGGCTACACCAGCATGCCCAGTGTGACGCTAGCCGCGGGCAGCGGATTTACCGCCGTCGCGGTGGCCTCCGAGATCGTCTTGACCAGCACCAGCAGCATCGGCGGCACTGGCGAGCTAAACGTCAATGCCTCCATCAGCGGCGCAGGCGGGCTCACCAAGACTGGCAGCGGCACGACCACCTTGGCCGGTCTCTTGAGCTACTCCGGCGATACCCGCGTGGAGGCAGGCACGCTGGTTCTCACCGCTGCAGCGCTCGCGGATGCGGCCGACGTCGGGCTCGCCAGCGGTTCCGTGTTGATGCTCAATACCGGCGCCACCGACACCATCGACGAGTTGTTCCTCGACGGCGTCGCACAGAAGGCCGGCGAGTGGGGCGCACCCGGCTCGGGCGCCGCCAACACCACCGCGATGCTCGCCGGCACCGGTAGGCTGCGCGTCACCACCGGCCCCGCCAGCCCGTTGGCCAGCTGGCTCGCGGCCAACAACGTGCCCGCCGCCCAGCAGCAGCCCGGCGCCGATCCCGATAGCGATGGACAGCCGAATTTCCTCGAGTACGCCCTGGATTCCAACCCGTCCCAGCCCGGCTCCCACGCCAAGGTGTTCCACCAGTTCACCCCCGGCGACAACAGCCGCGCTCTGACCCTGACGGTTGCCGTGCGCGACGGCGTCACCTTCCAAGCTGATGGTAACCGCCTGCGCGGCGTTCTGGCCGCGGACTCCCTCACCTACATCATCGAGGCCGCAGAGGTGCTTGGCCTTTGGGGCAGCCATCCGCTCACCGAGGTCGGCGCCCTGGAGGCCACCACCCTCCACTCCCAATTCCCCGCCCCCTCCCCGGGCTGGTCCCTGCGCAGCTTCCGCCTCAGCGGCTCGCCGACCACCCACCCCAACACCTTCATGCGCGTCCAGGTGACCAATCCATAGCCCGCCCCAGCCCCGGCTCGCGCCTCCTCGTGCGCGGCCACGCTAATATCCTCTTCCATCCGCTTAAATCCGCGCCATCTGTGGTGCCCCCCCTCCAACCATTCTCCAAGCCACTGCGGCTTGACCGCCAGTACCCCAAAAGATTGTTCGGCTTCTTGATCGGAGTGGTCACCAGTCAAGGTCGGCTTCAGGACAAACCCTGTGCAAGGCTTCCTTGTAAGCCGCCTTATGCTGATCCCAAATGACCGGAATCCCGACCGCCTCGTTCTTCGACTTCAGGAAAACATGGAGGGCGTAGCCACCCTTCCCGCCACGCGATCCTCGGATGGACTGCACATCTGCAACGTCGAGCGAAAATTCTGAGAAGCTGTGACGGCCTTGTATCCCCTTCATGCTCACCGTCACCTCCTCTGGCCAGATCTTGGATCCAAGGAAGACAAATGGAACATAGACAGCCCATAGGCCGAATAAAACGATGCCTGCGACACGACCCCGCGGGTTGCGGTAGGCCAGATATCCCAATGCCGCCACCACAAACGTGACAACGGCCCCAATCAAAAGATCCGGTCCGCTGTCTCGCCAGTGGAAAATCGCATCGCCAAGGAAAGTCATGAATCGCTGATCGAGATTTGAACGGTCTGTTTCTGTGCCGGACGTAAAGCGCATGCACCACTACCAGCGGCGCGCACGTCGATCACGAAATCGGTGTTATAATTACGAGAAATCATCGAGATAGGGAGGCTGGTAGTGGTTGCATGGGGCGCCTTGTGCACCTCGGTTTGCATTATTGTTCAGCTGGCGGATAGCAACGCAAAGAAGAGTCCGATTAAAAACGATATTCCGAAATACCATACACAGATTCTGATGGTGGTTTTGCGATTCGTTCCACAGACCTTGTCGACCAATAGATAAAGTGCTGCCACATCGACGAGCACTGTAAAAGGCCCGAGGAAGGCACTTAGGAAGAGCCTCGAAACAAAGCCCACGATCAGCATCCCAAATACAACGATCCAAGTCTCGTTCAGACTCTGATTCGCATTGGTTGATTGGGTAAATAGTGTGATGAGGAACCAGAGGATCCCGACTTGCAGAAAGAGTCCGATAACTTGCATTTTCCTGGCGAACAATTTTTATTCGTCTCCCCTGGGGGAGTGATATCTGGAGGATTCGGTGGTGGGAAGATGGGCCGGGAAGTACTGAGGGCCAAGGTATTGTTTCAGGGGATCCGGGGTGGGAGGAGCAAGGGTGCGGTTGGCGGCGCAGTTGTTCCTGGCAGCAGGCTGCGGGGCAAAAGCGGCAGCATGCTGCCGCAGTCCAAGCGGGGTGGCGCGCGGGGAGCGCGGGGGCGGCTCAGTGCGGGTGGTCGCTGCCGGCGCCGTGGGTGTGGGGGATGAGTTTGAAGACTGAAGTGGAGTATTCGCCGATGGTGATTTTCGCCTCGGAGGAGAAGTTTGCGCCCATGAGCCAGGAAGCGTCGGCACCGGTGTCGCCGGGGAAGATGAAGTAGTTGGTTTTGCCGTCGCGGATGTTCGGTTTGGCGTCCTCGTCCTCGTTTAAGTGCGAGTTGCGCACCTTGAGGGTGACGGACTTGTTGAGGGTTGGAAAGGCGACGGTGACGACCGTGGCGAGTGGCAGGTCGAGGGGCGTGGCGAGGCGCGGGTTGGAGCCGAGCCAGAGTTCGAGGTCGCCCTTGTCGTCGTGGAGTTTAAGTTCGGCCCAAGCGACGGTGGCGCCAGTGGGGTCCTGGAGCGGGGCGAGCCGGCCGGTATGGGGACCGCTGGTCCAGACGGGTGGCGTGTTTCCGGCGGTGAGCTCCTTCGGGAAGGAGGACTTGAGTAGGGTGAGCACGCCGCTGAGTTGTTTGGCGGCCTTGTCAGCTGCGGCGGGGTCGGCGTCCATGGCGGCATGAGCGAGCGCGTCGGCGGCGCGCAAGGCATTGGCGTTCATTCCGGCGGCGCGCTTCTGGGCGTCCCCGGGGAGCTTCTCGATGGCATGGGCAAGTTCGCCGAGGAGGGCTTCGAGGTTGGCCGCGTCGCTGGCCAGCGCGGCATGCGCCCCGGCCGCGACGTGGCCGGTGAGCCCGGCGGCAAGGTGGTTGATCTGCGCCCACTGGGCATCCGCGCTGGCCGGCAGCTCGATGGTCGCCGGGTGGCCGTGGCCATCGGCGTGACCGTGGCCGTGGTCATCAGCGTGGCCGTGGTCGCCGGCGGCCAGCAGGCGCGCGGCGGCGAGGAGCGAGAGGAGGGCGAACAGGACGGGTCGGGTGGGTTTCATGGAGGTAGATTAGATTGGATTAGTTTGGAACGGGATCAGCGGCGGGCGCCGGCATCCCAGCGACCGCCTGCGGCACCAGTTTGGCCACGGCGCGGCGGCCGAAGCGCCAGAAGACGAGCGGGGTGACGACGACATCGAGGAGGGTGCTGGAGAACAGC
>JBILQA010000399.1:0-2606 GCA_044373535.1 Akkermansiaceae bacterium
TATGCATAATCTTCATGCATTTCGGGCGATGGATAGTAATGGTTGCGCGACCATGGCTTCCCCCCGCCGAGATCACCCCGATCGGCAGCCGGATCCACCGTGACCGGCAAACCGGTAAACCGGCTGATAAGCGGTTGCGGGGTACCGCGGGTCGTCGTACATTCAACGTACCCGCTGCACATCGGCACCACCGAGGCGACCATCTCCCGTGTAACCAGTTGCGGGAACTCCCCGAAAAGCCCCCGGAGCGTCCGCGGATCCTCCTGGTAATCAGGCGTGCGGGTTGAGAACCAAAGAAGCACTGTCGGGCAAGTGATCGCTTGGAGCAGCGTCCGGTAGCTCTCGACCCATGCTTGCCGCGTCTCATCGATGAGGCGCTCAACCCCGCGCCGCGCCAGACGCCGCGCGAGGCTGCGCCCAATTGGGCCGCCGCTGCGGATCAGGCGGTTACCCGCAAGCAGGTCGGCATACGCAGCGTTGCTGCCAAGGACGCGACCGTCGCTGCGGCGGGTCAACAACTCCAAGCCGCCGCACTCAAAAACCGAGTTACTTTGGCTGCGGCCGGACATCACCTGAATGACGGCAAAGCGTCCCCGGTTGATAACCGGGTGGAGTTGGCGTTGGCGGACAAAGAACTCGGGTCCGGCGCCGCCATATCCGAGGTTCAGCGAGGGAATCCCAAGCCGAACCCGCAACAAGCTCGGATAGGGATCGGGACAAAGACACCCAAACGTCTGCGCTGCCCCAAGGCAGGTGAAAAAATCCCCGTCGTCGTGCGCGGAGTCACCCGCACCACGAAAGTACAGGCCGGTTCCGCGCAGCTTGGCCACGCGGTAATCCACCACCTCATAATCCCTCCGCTGATAGCCGGAGAGGTGAACTTTCAGAATAGGTTCCTCAAGGTGCATAAAACCTCCCATCTTCTTCTCCCGCCATCGCTACAGGAACCTCGTCGTCGCGCGGCTCCAATCCTGGCGAAATCGTCTCAAACACGGGGAACTTTCCCAGGTAGGCCTGCGCCGTTGCCTCGGCTACGCGATTCCATCCCCATTGCTGCGCCTTTGCCCGATTGTGCTTACCCATGTTCTCGAGGCGTCTGGGCGAGCTCAGCGCGTCGCGCAGCGAGCGCTCAAGGGCAGCCGGGCCGGAGCCGTCGTAAAGGAACGCGCCGCTGTCATCGAGGACATCGCAAATGCATCCAAGCTTGGGCGCCACGCATGCCTTGCCAAACGACATCGCCAACAACACCGAACCCGACGTTAAAATCTCCTTATACGGGAAAACCACCACATCGGCGGCCACCATGAATTCCTGAATCCGCTCATCGGCGACGTAGCCAGGATGAAATCTTATCCTCGGATTACCCGCCACGAGCTGCTCGATGCGCTCTTGGTAATCGTGGTTTAGCGGCCGCCCCGCGATCACCAAGACCGCCTTGGAATCAGCCGCGGCATTGAATGCCCGGATAAGGTCTTCGACTCCCTTGTAGGGCCGAATATGCCCAAGAAAGAGAACCGTCTTCTTGTCCGGGACAAGATTGAGCGAATGCCGAGCACTGCCGCGGCTCAATTCCTCCGGATAAAGGCCAATAAAGTTGCCATGGGGGATCACCGCGATCTTCCCCCGGCGAATCCAAAACCGCCTCGCGACGAGCTCACGGGCGTTGCTCCCATGAACGATCACCACGTTGGCGAAACGACCGATGAGTGCCGACCCGATCCAGTTCTGGAGCGGTCGCCGGGATTCATGCCCCTCGAGGTTATGCACCGTCCAGATGATCCTCCGACCGCTGACACGCAACGCACAAAACTGCGCCACCAAAAGCGGATAACCAATGGCCACCTTCCAGAAGGGATTGTTAACCACCCCGGACGTCCAATGGATGTGCAGCACGTCGAGTCCGCGCATCAGCTTTAGGATGTTCCAGCGCAGCGGCAAACGCCTGACGCGCACACCCATCGCGTTGAGCGAGAGTCCAAGAGCCCGCTGATACGGGTTTTTGCGGTCCACGGGCACGTGCAGTGTGCGGATTGTCTTCATCGCTCGCATCGTCCGAGTGAGTCCCTCCAGTCTGGGGTGAAACCAGCCGACTCAAACCGGCTTGGCGCGGCGCCATGCCTCTTGACGCCCGAGGACCTTGGCCGCACGCGCGCTGAGGTGTTGGAGGCGCTTGCGCCAACCGACGTGTTGCCGCGGGTCTGGGTCGGCGGCTTGAACGACCCGCGCCATGTGCTTGATCCGCCCCCCCCACTCGCTGAGCGACACTACGTTGTCATGGATCGCGCTGAGCGGTCGCTGGAGCATGAAGTCGGCATCGGATTTGATGGCGCAGAATTCCGACCGCGGATCATCCATGTGCTCCTCGTGGAGGAGCGGGAAGGCCCAGCCGTTTTTCCACCCACGCAGCGCCCCACGGATGCAATAGCCCGGAAACGACTCGTTTTTGCCCAGCAGCCCAAGCTGGTCGACAAAGGTGCGCTTCATCACGTAACCGCTTCCTTGGACCCAACAATTCTCCAACAGCTGGGTCGGGCCGGCGAGGGGCCTTATCTTTTTGCCGGCCAATTCGGGGACAAAATCCTCAGCGTAGAATCGCCATGTGCCGA
>JBILQA010000400.1:0-2603 GCA_044373535.1 Akkermansiaceae bacterium
ACCGCCGCCGGCACCGCCACCGCCACCGCCACCGCCACCGCCACCGCCACCGCCACCGCCACCGCCACCGCCACCGTTGTCGGCCATGTAGATGACATAGGTATTCTCATCGAGGCCAAGTGCGGTGAGAGCGTCGAGCAAGCGGCCGACGCCTGTGTCCAAGTCATAGGTGATGGCGGCGCGTGCCGGGTCGTGGTGGAGCCGGCCGGGAGGTTTGGCATTGAAACGAGCGAGGCTGGATTTCAGGGCGTTCTCCGGCAGGTGCAGCGCATAGTAGGACATCTGGAGGTAGAATGGCCGCTGCGCCTTGGCATTGGCTTCCATGAATGCCTTGGCCCGATCCGTCATCCCGAAGATGTCGACCGGATTCGGGTCGGTGAAGGCGTCGGCATTGCGGTTGCCGGTGTCGCCATCGCTGAGGTCATAACCGTGTTGTTGGGGGCCGCCGCCGCCAAGGTGCCACTTGCCCAGGTGCGCGGTGGCGTAGCCGGCGCGCTGCAGCAGCTCGGCAAAGGTGGTTTCCTTGGCCAGGATCGCTTTGCGCGAGTCGCCCTCGCTGAGCATGTGGCCATCTTCGGCGGGTGCCGCCTTGGTCCACCCGAGCCGTGCCGGGCTCATTCCCGTCTGCAGGCTGATGCGCGTCGGCGAGCAGACCGGCGCCGGAGCATAGCCATTCGAAAAACGCATCGACTCGCTGGCAAACTTGGCCAGCCGCGGGGTTTCGAAATAGTCGCTCTGCGCCCCGGGCTGGCTCGGGTGCATCGCCACCGAAAGCCCGTTCCAAGCCTGGTCGTCGGCGAGCAGCACGATGATGTTAGGGCGGGCGGGCGGTGCCGCATGGGAGTGGCTGGCTAACATGACCAGCGTGGTGGCGAGTAGGCGGATGAGCGGGAATCTCATGGTTCGTTGATGATGGAATGGCCCGCGGGCAGATGGCTTGCGGGTAGGAAGAAATCGTCAGGCAGTGGCGCGGTTGGGCTGAGCGTGATGGCGCCGCTTGGTGGTCCGTGATTGGGCGCGGCGGTCATTGCGCGCTTCGCCCGGAGTCTAAACCCCAGCGGGCAGGGAAAGTTCTCCGGCCCTGATTGATTTGTTGGGCGGGGCCGTAATGCCCGGCCGGCGGCGATGTCCGGATCGCCGGCAGAAACCATGACGCCGGAGCTTCGGCCGAAGCCCCAAACGACGGTTGCGCCCTCACAGGGCGCGAAGATAGATCCAAACATTCACCCAGCTGCGCTGGCCCTGGGCTTTCGCCTTATGCCCCCTTTGGGGCAAAGGAGCGAAACAAGCGCGGCTGGCCATCGTGGTCGCTGGCAAGCAAGACAATCCGCTTGCCCTTGCCCGGGCCCGCGTCGCCTTCATAGACAATCGAGGCGGCATGCACCGGCGCCGCACCTAACATGCCGGCGAGCAGCGCGGCGGCTAACAACCGGAGCGTTCTCATGGATTGGGTGCGGCGGCGGGTTCGAGCGGGTGGTCTTTGAGCAACTCGTTGGGCTGCCAGAACGTGGTGCGCTGCTGGGTGGCGGCGCGCACCTTGGCGACGGTCTCCGGCTTGACCGGGGCTGCCTTGTTGCCCCAGGTGTTGCGCACGTAGGTGAGGACCGCGGCAAGCTCGTCATCTTTGAGGATCGCTCCAAAGGCGGTCATCGGCGCCCCCCCCTTTGCCGGATCGTAGGTTTTCCCGTTGAGCTCCAATGGACCGTACAGGCCGTGGAGCACCACCTTGATGAGGCGCTGCTCGTCGCCCGTCGCCCACGGGCTGCCCGCGAGCGGCGGGAATGCCGGGTCCAACCCCTTGCCGTCGGGTTGGTGGCACGTCGCGCAGTGGGCCTCGCGGTGGTAGACCTCGCCGCCTAGCTGATAGGCCTTGGCGTCCTCGCCCTTCAGGGATCCTGGCGCCTTGTAGGTGGCCTTCTTCTCCACCGCGGCGACGACCGCCGACTGCTTGTTGCGGGTCGGGTCGGCCGGGCCCCAGAAGTGTTTCACGGTGGCGGCCGCGATGCGCGCGTGCGGCTCGGGCGAGGCGAGCAGGGCCTCCAACAATGCCAAGTCCCTAACACCATGCTGTTGGAGGACCCAC
Source organism: Akkermansiaceae bacterium (assembly GCA_044373535.1). Lineage (GTDB taxonomy): Bacteria > Verrucomicrobiota > Verrucomicrobiia > Verrucomicrobiales > Akkermansiaceae > JBILQA01. Next base: position 2,084 of record JBILQA010000400.1, read on the forward strand.
AGCGCCTCGAGGAGCGGGTGGGCGTCCTCAGCCTTTTTCGGGTCGAACTGTTTGATCCACCGGCCAACCGCCGCGGCGACCTCCTTCGAGTCGCGCTCGCTCAGCTCGGTGCGGGTGCGCTCGCGCACGCCGTCGACCGGGTGGCGCAGGTTTTCCAACAACGCGGGGATCGGTTGGCCGTCGATGGCGACGGGCTGTTGGAGCGGGCGGTTCTTGCAGATGATGCGGAAGATGCGGCCGTGGGAGCTGTCGCGCTGTGGGTCGCGGATGTTGTGCTGCATGTGGCCGATGATGGCGTTGTGCCAGTCGGCGAGGTAGAGGCCACCATCGGCGCCGACTTCGGCGTCGGACGGGCGGAAGTTGCGGTCGTCGCTGAAGATGAAGTTGTCCGTCGGGGTGCCCCAGATCTCGCCTTGTTTGAAGGCTTGATTGTCGTTCTGGAAGCCGTCGCGGTGGAGGTCGTAGCGGTACAGGCCGAGGTAGCCGATGACGTTGCAGATGAGGAAGTTTTGTTGCATCT
>JBILQA010000086.1:0-8867 GCA_044373535.1 Akkermansiaceae bacterium
AAGGGGCTGGTGTTCATTGGCGACCAGCTGATCACGGCGGACTTCAACCGGGTTTGGAAAGTCAATGCCGCGGGCGAGCGCACGCTCCTTGCCGGCCCCGCCGCCTTCCCGCACCCGCCACTCTACCTCAACGATGTGGCCGTCGCCGCGGATGGCAAGAGCGTGCTCGTCAGCGACATGGGCGCGCGTGACCAGGCTGTCGGCCCGGCCGGCCTCTGGCCACTCGACAGCCCGGAGGCCAAGGCGGTGCCCGCCGTGGGCCGCGTCTATCGCATCACCCTGGATGGTCAGGTCAGCGAGCTCATCCCTGCGGATCCGCTCATGCCCTGCCCCAATGGCCTCGACGTCCTGCCAGACGGCCGCCTGCGCATCGCGGAGTTCTTCACCGGCGCCATCCTCGAGTGGCACAATGGCAAGCTCACCGCGCTGGGCGGCGGCCACCGCAGCGCCGACGGCATCGGCCATGACCGCATGGGGCGCGGCTACGTCTCGGAGGTGCGCACAGGCGTGGTGTCGCGCTATGAGGCTAACTGGGGCGCCAAGCAGCCGCTGGCCGCAGGCCTAACAAGCGCGGCGGACCTCCTCGTCGATACCGCCGCCGGCCTGCTCATCATTCCCGACACACGCGCCGGCACGCTGGTGTTTGTGCCACTGTGATTTCCCGCGCGCGGCAAAATTTTTCCTTTCGGCTCGGGCCGCGACCGTCTCCGATAGGCGGGGATGATTGCCCGCGGCCAACTGATAGTTTTTGAGGGCATTGACGGCAGCGGCAAGTCGACCCAGGCGCGGCTGCTCGCCGAGGCGCTCACCGCGCGCGGCCAGCGGGTGGTTTTCAGCCAGGAACCGACGCAGGGGAAGTGGGGCCGGATGGTGCGCGACTCCGGGATCACCGGCCGGCTCTCGCCGCAGGAGGAGCTTGACCTTTTCCACCAGGACCGCGCCGAGCATGTCGCCACCCTCATCGCCCCGGCGCTGGCCCGCGGCGAGACCGTCATCCTCGACCGCTACTACTTCTCCACCATGGCCTACCAGGGCGCGCGCGGATTTGACCCCGCCGTCCTGCGCAGCCTCAACGAGGCCTTCGCACCCGCGCCAGACCTCCTCTTCCTCTTCGACTTGGACGTCGACCAGGCACTTGCCCGCGTCGGCGGGCGCGGCGCGACGACCGAGTTTGAAAAGCGCGACGCCTTAGCCCGCTGCCGCGAGATTTTCCTCTCTCTGGCCAGCGAGCCGTTTGCCCGCCTCGTCGACGCCACCCGCAGCCCGGCGGAACTTCATCGCGAAGTACTTGCCAGCGTCGACCGGCACTTCCCCGCGCTTGCCGCCGGCCCCGCGCCCGCGTGAGCCGGCAAAGTTTCCGCTCCGCCACCGCTGGCGCAGCCCCCCGGCAGGGAGTAGCATAGGGAGATGGTTTTCTCTTCTCCCTCCCCCCGCTATGAAACTCCACAAATTCATCCCCATCCTCGCCGCCGCCGCCGCGCTCGGCTCCTGTGAGCAAAAAAACTCCTCCCGTTCCTCCACCGCGCCGCCTCCCGCGCCGCTCGCCCAGACCGTCGCCACCCACTCCCCGCCGCCACCCGCCGCCGCTCCCACCGCTCCGTCAGCTCCCGCCGGACTCGCGGATCCCTTCGAGCTGTTAGACCGGGCGCAGGCCACGCCAGCGCCCAAGCCAAGGGATCCTGAGGATGTCCAGAAAGAGGCTATCCGCCGCGCGCGCGAACTGCGGGCCGAATCCGACCGTGTCCGCGAGGTCCTCTGAAGCCACCCGCCCGTTGCTGCGCGATGAGGCTCGCGCTCTTGGTTTGTGGGCGAGGGAACGGCTTTGCAGGCCGGTCCTGCAAAGCCGCCGCCCGGTCGGGATGCGGAGGGACTCAAGCTGCCCGCTTCAGGACCGCATGGCGCGCAGGATCTCATCGGGCGCGCCCATTCCGCCGCCATCGAAGTCACCGCGCAAGGCCTTGAGGGCAAACTTCTCCACATCGATCTCGCGGCGCGTGCGCACGCCCATGCTGCGCAACAGCGGCAACGGCGGGCACCAACCCTGGACGGCATGTTGAAACAAGAACGGCAGAACCAAGGCAGGCAAAACCAACCACTTGCGGCTCACCATCATACCCAGCGCCAGCCCCGTGAAGGCCAAGGCCGATGCGTTCATTTCCAGCCACTGCTCGATGTCGCGCTCGCGGTCAAGCGCCTCGATTCGCCACGTTAGGTCCTCGGTTGACTTGCCGGCATACTCACGGATGCGGGCGTCGATTTCGGCGTCAATCTTGCTGTTGATCGGGTCAGGGCTGCTGACTCGCACTCTATCAATGATGTTCATGGTTATTGGGGGGTTGCCGCGCATTTGCCGGCATCCCACCCATACCACCGGCGCGGCGAGTTTTCACCCGGCGCGCGCAAGGAATTCCCTCGGCTGCGCCAACCCCTTGCCCCTCAGCGGTCCACCCGTGCCGAGCCACCGCCGACAAGCTTCCGGACCTCCGCCAGCGTCGCCATCGTCGTGTCCCCCGGGGTGGTCATCGCCAATGCCCCATGGGCAGCCCCGTACTCGACGGCCTTGCCCGCGTCGTTGAACTCCATGAAGCCGTAAATCAGGCCGCTGGCAAACGAGTCGCCTCCGCCGACACGGTCATAGATCTCAAGATTTTTCCGGTGCGTCGCCTCGTAGAATGCCCCGTCGTGCCAAGCGATCGCACCCCAGTCGTTGTTGCTCGCCGAGTGGACGTCGCGCAGCGTCGTGGCCGTCGCTTTGAAGTTGGGGAAGGCGGCAACCGCCTGCTTGATCATCCCCTTGAACTGCTCCACCTCAATGCCCGTGATGGTCGCGTGCAGGCCTTCGACCTCGAACCCTAGGCAGGCGGTGAAATCCTCCTCGTTGCCGATCATCACATCGACATACTTGGCCACCTCCCGGTTGACCGCCTGCGCCTTGGCGTGGCCGCCGATGGATTTCCACAGCGACGGCCGGTAATTCAAGTCATAGGAAACAACCGTCCCGTGCTTCTTGGCCACCTTGCACGCCTCGATGACCAGCGCCGCGGTGGTTTCCGACAGCGCCGCAAAAATCCCCCCGGTGTGAAACCAGCGCACCCCGCGCCGGCCAAAAATATCCTCCCAGTCGACGTCGCCAACCTTCATCTGGCTCGCCGCGGTCAGCCCCCGGTCGCTGGTCCCCTTCGCGCCCCGGATCCCAAAACCCCGCTCCGTGAAGTTCAACCCGTTGCGCACCTCGCGCCCAATCCCGTCAAACTCCCGCCACTGGATGAACTTCGTGTCCACCCCACCCTGCAGAATGAAATCCTCAATCAAGCGCCCCACGTCGTTCTCCGCAAACGCCGTGACCACCGCCGCGCGCTTCCCAAAGCAACGCCGCATTCCGCGCGCCACGTTGTACTCCCCGCCACCCTCCCAGGCCGTGAAGGAGCGCGTCGTGCTCACTCGCCCGGCTCCGGGGTCGAGCCGCAACATCACTTCACCCAGCGAGACGATGTCGTACTCACAGCTCTCCGCGGATTTGATTTCTATGCCCATTGCTAGATTGTGTTGGAAATTGCTTAATGTTGGAAATTGTCCCGCGCAGCGAGCCTACCCGGCCACCCCGTTGGCGCAGGCGATCTCGCCCGACCCGCTGAGGAAGTTCACCAGGTTGTCCACCGCCATCATCGCCTGGCGCGGCACGCTCTCAAACGTGCGCGACCCGACGTGCGCCGTGACGATCACCTTCGGGTGACTAAGCAGCGGGTGGTCGCGCGCCGGCGGCTCCTCCTCCATCACATCGGTCGCGTAGCCGGCCAGCCGGCCGGAATCCAGGGCCTCTAACACTGCCGCGCTGTCCACCAACTCCCCGCGCCCAGTGTTGACGATGACGGCCCCCTCGGGCAGCAGCGCGAGGGTCTCGCGGTTGACCAGGTATTTCGACTCGTCTGTGAGCTTCGTGTGCGGGCTCACCACATCGACATTGGAAAAAAGACTCTCCAGCGTCGCGTGGCGGATGATGCCATGCTCGCGTGCAAAATCCTCGGGCCAATAGTTGCCAAACCCATGGACCTCCATCTCAAACGCCCGCGCGCGCTTGGCCACCTCCTGGCCAATCCGGCCCATCCCGATGAGGCCGATGCGCTTGCGCCACAACTCGTGGCCTGTGAGCCGCAGCCACTCGCCGCGCCGCGTCGCGTTGGCGCTCTCTAGCAAGTTTTTCGTCAACGCGAGGAGCAGGCAGAACGTATGCTCGGCGACGGTGGTGTGGTTGACACCCGGAGTGAAAAGCACCGGGATGGCCATCTCTTTGGTGCTAGCCAGGTCGATCTTGTCCAAGCCGATGCCATACTTGGAGATGACCTTCAGGCGCGGGGCGGACTTTTCCAGCACCGCGCGGGTGATCGCATCGTCGCCGCACAGGAAGCCGTCGAACTCCCCCGCCAGTTCCATCATCCGCGCCTCGCTCAGCGGGCCACGCTCAAGGACAAGCTCATAGCCTTGGGCCGCCAGCTTCGCGTGGTGGGGTCCGGGGGTGTCTTGAAAGCTACAGGTCGTCAGGAGGATGCGCGTGCTCATGGGGAAGCCGCGGATATTCCACGCAGCGAGCCTTTCGGCAAGCCGCAATCCCCTTCAGCACTCACTTTCAAGCCAAGTTGTCCTACAACTTTTCACCCCCGGCGCTCGTCCCCGAGCGACTTGGCTAGCTCCACAGCAATGCGCCCGCGGACCGCGGATGCCATGGCGACGGGCACCACGACAGCCATCACCATGCGCCCCCCCGGGATCTCCAGCGGGAAAATCTCCAGGATCGCCGCGTGTCCCAACTTCAGGTGCACCGCCACCGTCCCCGCCGCCCCATCGCGCCCAGCACTACGCGATCCACGGGCAAGGCTGCGCGCGAAATCGCCAGCCTTCGACTGGCTCAGCCCGTCGAACACCACTTCGCCCTCGCGGTCTAAAAGGAAAATCTCCGCCGTGCCCAGCTCGGCTGTTAGCCAGCCGCGGAACTCCGCCAGCCGCCCTGCGGGCGATAGCGCAAGTGCCTCGCCCGCGGACACCAATGGGCCCAGCAGGCCGGCCTCGCGCGCGCGCTCGCTGGCGCGCGCCAATGCGCCGCTCGCCTGGTTGGGCACCCCAACAGTCGGCACGCCATGCGCGCCGCCACCAAAAGCATCCCCCGCCCATGTCTGGCCGGCCTCCGCCCCTGCGCTGCCGCCAAGCTCGGCAAAACCCACGAAATCATCCCCGTAGCCACTGCCCACGGGCGCTGGCGCCGCCGCCATGAGCCCCTCGGCCAGGCGCCTCACCTCGTTCTCGTCCATCCATCCATGCACCGCACCCATGAGATTCAAACAATTCCCTCCTGGTAAGAACCCGCCAACTTGGCATCAAGCTCCGCGCGCATTCGGTCAAAAGTCCCCAGCGCGGCCGCGCCGTCTTCCATCGCACCTACCGGCAATCCCCGCGCGCTCGCACGGATGAACAAATCATCCCGCGGCACCACTGTGCGCAACACCATCCCTTCAGGCAATATACTCCGCAGCGCCTGCGCCGCGTCCCGGCTTTCCGGCAAATTCCCCTGCACCATCGTCAGCGCCACTCCCAGCACACGCAACCGCGGGTTGACCGCCCGCATCCGCGTCAACGACTCTAACATCTTTGGCACCGAGCGGATCCCCAGTGGCTCGGACTGCTGGGCGATGAGCACCCCGTTGGATGCGGCTAGAACCTCGGCGGTGATGCCGAAAAAACCCGCCGCCGTGTCTATCAGGCAAACATCGTAGCCAAGGGCCGCGATCCCGTCGAAGAACCCGTTGACGCGCTGCTGGCTGCTGCCATAGCCGCCGGCGGCCACCTCGTAGGAGCTCCCCTGTCCGGCGGCCACCAAGGCAAGGGTCGGCAATCGGGTTGGCACCACCAAGCGCTCGACACTCAGCCCGCTGTCACCCAGAAAGTCGTAGAAACCCACGAGATTGCGCGACTGGCGGGTGAGCGAAAGCCCAACCGAGCCCTGCGGGTCGCCATCGACTAGAAGGGTCCGCCTGCCGGTCCTGGCAAAGGCATGCGCTAGGTTGATGGAGAGTGTGGTTTTCCCAACTCCTCCCTTTTGACTCGATACGGCAATGATGATCACAAGCAGCGGCGGAAACTCGCCCGGATCCTACTCCCCGCATCCCGCACCGGAAGCATTTTCTTCAAAATCCACGGCTCTAACCAACCAGCCGCCAGAGCGAACTTTGCTCTAGCCTCAGCCGCTGACATTGGTCAGCTTTGCCCAATCATCCCTCTTATGCTCTCGATTCCTCGCATCCTCCTCCCCGCCATGCTTGGCTGCCTGCCGCTCTTGGCCAATGCCGAGACCTTTGTCCTCCAAGACGGCAAGCAACTCGAGGGCCGTGTCGTCGAGGAGAGCCCCACCGAATACCTCGTCGAGATCCAAGTCACGCCATCCATCAAGGACCGCCGACGCATCGCCAAGCAGGACGTCAAGTCCGTCAGCCGGCCCGACCCCGCCACGGCCGCCTTCGAGGAGATCAGCAAGGCCATCCCCGTCGCCGACGGCTCAACCCTTGAGCACTATGATGCGCTCCTCGACACGAAGATCCTGCCGTTCCTGAAAAACTTTGCCAAATCGCCCAAGGCCAAGGCCGTCGCCGAGCTCCGTGACTCCCTGACTAGCGAGCGCAACCTCATCGCCAGCGGCGGCATTAAACTCAACGGATCAACCTTCTCCGCGGCCGACCGCGAGGCCAACGCCTTTGACATCGACGCGGCGCTTGCCGCCGCCGACATCAAGGCCAGAGCCCTGCGCGGCGAGTTCACCGCCTCGCTGCGCGCCTTTGAATCCTTCGAGCGCGAGTTCCCTAGCAGCACCCACTACCGCCTAACCGCCCAACTCGCCGAGCGCATCCTCGGCAGCTATCGTGAGGGCATTCAACAAGACTTGGACCAGTTGGACATCCGCGTCGCCAACCGCCTCCGCGGCTTGGACCGCATCCCGGTTGAGGACAGGCGCCGCTCACAGTCACTCATTGACGAGGAAAACAGGTCCTACCTCGCCCTCGTCGAGCGCGAAAAAGCCACCAAGACCCAGTGGCCAACCCTCAACCCCTATCACCCAGAGCCCATGCGCGCCACGCTCGTGACCATCGCCGCTACCCTCGCTCGCCTCCAAGCGATCAAATTTGACGAGATCGCCGACGGTGGCATGGCCTTCCGCAGCGCCTGGCGCAGCGCCAGCAGCCTAACCGCAGAGGAGGAGTTCAAGTCCTCTTTGGCCGCCCTCAAGGCCGCTAAGGTGCCCGAGCGCTACATCGAGCGCGTCATCCAGAAAGCCGCACTCACCAAGGCCGCCGCCCCGCAGCCCAGTGAGGACCTCGAGTCCCCCACCCCAGCAAGCCCCTCTGACAAGGAGGCCGCGCCCGCGCCAACTGTTAGCCCGGCGCCCGCAGCCGCCACGGCGCCGGCGAAGTGAACGATTCCCGGCCGCCGCGGCATTGACAGCATGCGCGCCACGGCTCAAAACCAACCGCACTGCCCCGTGGTCAACCGCCGCGGGACAAACCACCATGCCTGACCGCCGCGCCACACGCTCCCGCAAGACCGCCGAAACATCCATTGATCTAAGTATCGATCTGGATGGTTCGGGCTCCTCGACGGTGTCCACCGGGATTGCCTTTTTTGACCACATGCTGACGCTCTTCGCCAAGCACGGCCTGTTTGACCTCCAACTCAAGACCGTCGGCGACATCGAGGTCGACGCCCACCACACCGTCGAGGACACCGGCATCGTCATCGGCGACGCCATCCGTGAGGCGCTTGGCTCCAAGGAGGGCATCACCCGCTACGGCCACGTGTATCTGCCGATGGACGAGACCCTGACACGCGTGGTGGTCGACCTCAGCAACCGCCCGTTCCTCGAGTTCCGGGCGCCGCAAAACACGCCCTCGGCACCCAACCTGCCTTTCTCACTCGTCGAGGAGTTCTGCCGTGCCCTTGCGTCGAACCTGCGCGCCAACATCCACGTCGAGGTCCTTTACGGCCGCGACGGCCACCACGTCGCCGAATCGATCTTCAAGGGCCTCGCCCGCGCCCTGCGCCAGGCGGTGACGCTCGACCCACGCGTGCGCGGAATCCCTTCGACCAAGGAGGCGCTCTAACTTCCGGCGGATGAAGATCGGAGTCATCGACTACGGCGCCGGCAACCTGCGCAGCGTCTGCAACGCAATTCATTCCCTGGGCTTTGAGTCCAGCGTTCTGGGGTGCGGCGCGGACATCCACGACGCCTTCACCCACCTCGTCCTGCCCGGTGTCGGCTCGTTTGGCGACTGCCTCGGGGAGCTGGCGCGGCGCGACTTGTTAGCCCCGCTGCGCGCCTGGATCCAAGCCGGGAAACCCTATTTCGGCATCTGCCTTGGCTATCAGATCTTGTTTGAGGGCAGCGAGGAAACCCCGGGAGTCCCTGGGCTTGGCATCTTCAAGGGCCACGTCCGGCGCTTCCCCAAGGATGCGGGGAAAATCCCCCACATGGGCTGGAACTCCGCCGAGGCCACCAACCCGCGCGACCCCGCCTGGGCGGGCATGGCCATGCCACCCTACTTCTACTTCGTCCACTCTTTCTTCCCCGTGCCCGAGGATGAGTCCATCATCGCCGCGCGCACCTCGTACGGCGCCACCTTCGCATCCATGGTGCGCACACCCAACCTCTTCGCCGCACAGTTCCATCCGGAAAAAAGCCAGGACGCCGGCCTCAGCCTGATTGCAAACTTCCTTTCCTCAACCGGTCAAGCCTAGGCGCACCCCGCCGCCGGGCTCGGGTCAAGTCCCAGCGTGGAACTGCGCGCGCGCGCAGCGTCACAGTTAGCCCTATAGCGTCCCCCCGCCCC